>DASQVJ010000782.1:0-3587 GCA_035640835.1 Bryobacteraceae bacterium | reverse complement strand
AGCGAACGCGCAGCACTCCGGATGGTCAAGCCCAGTGGCAAACAACTCGAACCTTTGGATGTTGACTCTAGGCTTCACCGTGTCCATCATGCTGGAAGACGATTGTTCAGAAATCAGTGATTATGCGAGAAGAGTACAGATGAAGATTACGGCAATCCGCACTCTTGTGGTGAACGCCCGTATGCGGAACTGGGTGTTGGTTAAGGTCGAGACTGACCAGGACGGACTGTATGGCTGGGGCGAAGCGACTCTGGAGTGGAAGACGCGCGGAGTCGTGGGCGCGGTCGAAGACCTGGCCGAACTGCTGATCGGACAGGACCCACTGCGAGTGGAGCACTGCTGGCAGATCATGCATCGGCAATATTTCTGGCGCGGCGGAATCGTCAACATGAGCGCGCTCAGCGGAATCGATCAGGCATTTTGGGACATCAAGGGTAAAGAAGCGGGCAAGCCTGTATGCGAATTGCTGGGCGGACCCGTTCGGAACACGCTCCGCTTGTACGACCACCTTGGCGGCGGATCGCTCGAGGGCATGTATGAAACCGGCGAGCCCGAGAACTTCGCCGAGCTGGCGAGGCAAAGTGTCGCGAAAGGCTTCACGGCGTTCAAGGCGATGCCAATCCCGGTGGCGGAATACATCGAGAGCGCTTCCACGCTGAAGAAGGCGGCGCAACGCGTGGAAGCTATGCGCAGTGCCGTCGGTGACAGCATCGACATCATGCTCGATCTGCACGCGCGAACGACGCCTGCCGCAGCGATCCAGTTCGGCCGGATGCTGGTTGACTACAACTTGTATTGGTATGAGGAGCCGTGCTGGCCGGAAGATCTGGACGGCCTCAGAGAAGTAAAGGAGGCCCTTCCCATGCCGATTGCCACAGGTGAACGGCTGGTGGGCAGATGGGAGTTTCGCCCGTTGTTTGAGAAACGTGCGGTCTCCATCGTTCAACCGGATGTGTCCCATTGCGGGGGCATCAGCGAGGCTCGGCGAATTGCGGCGATGGCCGAGGCGTACCTGATGCCGGTGGCCTGCCATAACCCGCAGGGTCCGGTGAGCACCGCATCTTCGATTCACGTCGGGTTTGCCTGTCCGAACTATCTGATTCAGGAAGTGGTGCGGAACGACGTTCCGTGGCGCAACGACATTCTGATGAACCCGCTGGAAGTGGACCGCGGCCATGTCCCGGCTCCGACGACGCCCGGGCTGGGGATCGACATCAACGAGAAAGAGGCTCGGAAGCATCCGTTCCAGAAAGAGGTCCCAATGGCCTTTCATCATGCAGACGGCTCTGTCGCCGACTGGTAGGCGGTTAACGCCGCATCTGTGCGGTCAGAACTGCATCTAGGGCCGGACGGAACGCTTCGACTGTTTGCTCCAGGTCGGCCTCCGAGTGAGCTGCTGAGATCGACCATTGCTTGGTGGCGAGCGGGAATACGTACACGCCACGCTCGATTAGCTCCTGTCGGAGCAGTTCGTCGGCAGTGAAGTCGTGGTGTTCCGCGAGGTCATGCCAGTCACGCGGTGCGTGGTCCATAAAGTAAACGCAGAACGCTGAACCTTCTCTTGCAACGGTGGCCTCGACCCCGCTCCGCGCACACTCAGCCGCGAGTTCGGCAGCCATCCAATTGCCACGCCGATCCAATGTCGCGTACAGCGCACCATCGTCCGCAGCGAGCCTTCGAATCGTTGCCAGCGCGGCCGCCACGGGCACGGGATGTCCGTTGTAGGTTCCCGCAAGCAGCACGCGAAGCGCAGGATCGGGGTGGTAGAACAGATCAAGCAGGTCACGGCGTCCGCCAATTGCAGCGATCGGGTATCCGTTTGCGATTGCCTTCCCGTATACGGCGAGATCCGGGGTGACCCCACACACGCACGAGTATCCGCCGAGCCCGTGACGGAACCCCGTCTTCACCTCATCAAAGATCAGAATGAACCCGAGCTTCTGTGCGAGCTCTCGCAATCCTTCCAGGTATCCAGGCAGAGGATGCACGACACCGATGTTCTGAAGAATGGGCTCGGTGATCAGCGCAGCAATGGGATAACGCTCCGCGATCACGCGCACGGACTCCAGATCGTTGAAGTTGACCGGATGAACCAACTGCTGGTGAGCGCCCGGAATTCCAGCGCTCAACGAATGGAACGGGTACTCCTCGCCAATTCGCCGCGGACCTAACTGGCTCAGCGGAGTACTCAGGTTACAACTGACATCGTTGTGCCAACCGTTGTATCCGCCTTGCATCACGATCAGGTGATCGCGCCCTGTGTAGGCTCGGGCAAGCCGTATGGCCTGGTACGTCGCCTCACTGCCGGTGTTCAGAAATTGGACCGCTTCGACGAAAGGAACACTCTCGCAAACAAGCTCGGCGAGTTCTCCTTCGGCGATCGTCGTCCCGCTGCCGTAGAGGCTGGACTCCTGCTGCAAGCTCTCAATGACCGCGTCGTTAACGCCAGGATCGTTGTGGCCGAGGATGTACGGGGCGAACGCTGCGTGATAGTCAATATATTCGTTATCATCGGCGTCCCACATCCTGGAGCCTTTGGCTCGAACGAACGCCAGATTTGGCTTCGTTTTGCGATTGATGGAAACAACGCCACCGGGCAGATATTTCTCGTTTTGATGAGAGATGCGTTCAGAGTTTGGATAGCTACGCATACCGGTCAAGCTCGGGCTCGCCAAGTATATCGAGTGCCGCGGCGAGACGCGCGAGTCGCTTCGCCGCGTTGTCCAGCCGCTTGGACGAATGTCGAACCTCTAGGATCGTCCACCATTCTGGAGGCTCACTTGCGGCGCGGTCGCGCACGCCTCACTATGGGTGCAACCACCATGAAAGTGATCAAACAGGGCAAGCAGCGACTTTTCGAGGCGGATGCCGAAGCGGCCGCCACCGTGACGCGGATGCTTCTCGAGCTAGAGCGGGACGGCATGGACGCCGTTCGTAAATACAGTAAACAGTTCGACGACTGGGATCCGCCCAAATTCGTGCTTGACGCAAACGAAATCGAGAAGGCGATCTCGCAAGTTTCGGACCAGGCCATCGAGGATACGGATTACTGCCAGGACAACGTGCGGCGATTCGCCGAGGCCCAGCTCGCCACGCTGCTGCCGTTGGAGATGGAGATCCGCAAGGGCATCATCCTGGGACATCGTCATATTCCAGTGGGCTCCGTCGGAAGCTACATCCCCGGCGGGCGCTATCCGATGTTTGGGTCGGCGCAGATGAGTATCATCCCGGCAAAGGTGGCAGGCGTGAAACGAGTAATCGCGTGCACGCCGCCGGTCAAGGGCAAGGGATATTATCCGGCCACGATCAACGCGATCCATAAAGCCGGTGCGGACACAATCTGTATCCTGGGCGGTGTCCCGGCTCTTGCAATGATGGCGTTCGGACTGGACGGGCATGAACCCGTAGACGTTCTGTGCGGCGCAGGCAACCGGTTCGTCGCCGAAGCCAAACGTCAGCTCTTTGGGCGCTGCGGAATCGACCTGCTTGCAGGACCGACGGAGATCCTGATCATTGCGGACGACTCGGCTGACCCGGCGCTGGTTGCATGCGATCTACTCGGGCAAGCCGAGCATGACGTCGAAAGC
>DASQVJ010000781.1:0-4522 GCA_035640835.1 Bryobacteraceae bacterium | reverse complement strand
CACCTTTTCCAGAATGGTGCCGTTCCCAATCGTCAGGGCCATGATGTAGATCCCATTTCGATCGGCCACAAGGTCCTCCAGCTTGGTTACCGGCGTACCCGCCTTCTGCATCAGAGTGGTGATCTGCACGTTTGGTCCAAGCGGGACCTCGCTTGTTCGATACCAATCGTTGTTATTCCACACGCGCCAGATATAGTTCCCAACAAAACCATTGCAATCCAGCCCGATGAAGTACGCCTTCACGAAATCGGCTAGTTTGAACGTCGTTTTCTGAAATCGATAACGCAACTGCAGGGTAATCTGGACTTCTTCGGGTGTGCCCTTTCCCCAGAATGCCGAGGTGGCGGCGAGCGCGATTTCTTTGTCGCTTCGATAGACCCGGGTTTCGATCGTTCCGTCGATATTCTTCACCACAACCTGGATCGCGCCACCTTTGTAAAACTTGCTTGCCACGACTCTCCAGAAGTCGTCTTTGTAGCCATTGTTCAGGCCCAAACGATATCGGCTTACGTTAGTGGTCTCCCACTTACCTGGCGGTAGTTCGGCGTTGTCCGGGTCCATCCTCGGATCGTCTTTGGGGGCATCCGAAGGAATGATGTAAACGTCCATGCTGGTGTACTTCGCGGCAAATTCGCGAGGTGTCATCATGCTTGCTTCTCCTTGTCGCTCGAGCTGCCTTCTGACGGACCGCTTCGAGCTCTCGAAAAGGGAAGCGAAAGAACGTGGATTCAATTGTCGGGTGAAACGTCAGAAACTGGCCTGTTTCACCCCGCGTAAACAGTGAAGCCTTAGGTGAAATCAGGTGAAGGCTGGGCCGTTCCGGGCGTACACCACTGCATCGGAAGCACTAAACAAGTCCATCTGCGCAGCCGCAGCGTGTTCCCGTATACTCGACGCATGCGGTGCGCCTGTTTTCTGCTCTGCCTCGTCCTGAACACAATTGCCGCTTTCGCAAGCGAGGTTGAACCCTCGGCGGGCGGATGGATCGCTTCGGCTTCCCGACCCGAAGTCCGGCCGAGCTTCCGGCACAACGCGGGGACCTTCGTCATCCAGACCGATCAGCGGGACGGACTCGACGGCTTCTGGGAGCGCTCCTTCGATGTCCAGGGAGGCACTTGGTATCAAGTGGAAGCGCTGCGTCGTGTGACCGGGTCGGAATGGCCGCAACAGTCTGCGCCCATCACTCTGCAATGGATCGGCGCCGATGGTCAGCGAGTGGTCGACGATCGGCCTCTCGTGTCGGGCTATCTGACCAAGTACAAGCCCCTAGCCCCTCTTGAATACGCTGTCGAAGGTCCTCCGACGGCTGACGGCTGGACCCACTTAACGGGCCACTGGCAGGCTCCGTCCACCGCAACCAAAGCCGTGGTTCAACTGCATGGTCGTTGGGCGCCGCGGACGACATTCGAGTGGAAGGCGGTTCGCTTTGAGAAAGCAGAAGCACCTCGCCCCCGCAAGGTGCGCCTTGCCACGGTCCATTACCAGCCTCGATCGGGTCGTCTGCCGGAGGAGAAGCGCGTCCAGTTTGCGCCGTTCATCGCCGAAGCAGGCAAGCTAAAAGCAGACTTAGTGGTCTTGCCCGAGACCCTCACCTACTACGGCACCGACTTGAAGCCTGCGGAACTCGCCGAACCTGTTCCTGGGCCGTCGAGCGACTACTTTGCGGCGCTCGCCCGCCAGCACAACCTCTACATCGTGGCAGGCCTATTCGAGCGCGACGCACACAAGGTCTACAACGTCGCCGTCCTCCTGACCCCTGAAGGCAACATCGGTGGCAAGTACAGAAAGGTCGCCCTGCCGGATAGCGAGGCCTCCGCGGGCGTCGTACCAGGCCAGGAATACCCGGTTTTCCAGACTCGCTTCGGCACCCTCGGCATGATGGTCTGCTATGACGGCTTCTTCCCCGAGGTGGCGCGCGAGCTCGTAAAACGCGGAGCTGAAGTGATCGCCTGGCCCGTTTGGGGCTGCAACCCTGATCTTGCGCGCGCCCGGGCCGCGGAGAACCACGTGTATCTCGTCAGCAGCACCTACGAAGATGTCTCGAGCCACTGGATGCTCACGGCCGTTTGGGACCAAACCGGTCAGCTAGCCGCGCAAGCCAAGGATTGGGGCACCGTCGCGATCGCGGAGGTGGACCTGAACGCCACCACTCGCTGGCGAAGTCTTGGCGACTTCAAGTCCAAAATCTCGCACCACGTGCCGATGATTCCGGCTCGCGATCGTTTCGACAGCCTGCCGCACTGATGTCTTAAAAAGCTTTAATCGTCGGCGGCCTACAAAGCATCGCGCGACACAGCCATAGCTGGCCGTTTTCGGACTTCAAATGGAACACCGTCCGGAACTAATTGTAATTATTGCCCACCGGTTTTCAAAGCCTGTCACTGAATTCATAGCTTTTATAGGTCTGGTCGGTTGCGTGCTATAGTCCTTCGAGGACTTTAGTCCTATCAGAAGGAGGTGGCATGGCGGAGCTGCAAGAATTTCCACTCGTAACAACCTCCGGTCGAACCGGACGTGTTTGGCGCGCGTCTCGCTTCCTCGACCGCAACCAAACCAACGCGGTCGAACTTGATGACGGTGCTCGCTTCGAAGTCCCTTCGGCAGATCTCAAAATTCGTGCGGACGGAACATTCGTATTAAACGAGCCGGAAGAGAGCTTCGCGGCTCCAGCAGAGCCGGAGACTGTAAGCGAACCCATAAATGTAAGCGAGCCGGTATATCCGACTCCTCCTCCCGTCTCCTCGAACGGCAACTCAGGTGGTGCGGTGTTCACCATCGATGAGCCTCTCGCGTCCGAGGAAGTGGAGGTCGAGCGCGTGGCTGTGAACCGCATCATCGACGGTCCACCCGAGACCCGTCAGGAAGGCGAGGTCACGATCATCCCCGTGGTTGAAGAAGTGATCACGATTCAGAAACGACTCCTGCTGAAGGAAGAAGTTCGTATCACGCGCAAGAGGAAGGTCATCCGTGAGCCTCGCCAGATCCGTATGGGAGATAGCCCAGGGCGGGTCATCGGAGCGGATGGCCGCGATATTCAAAGCTAGGTGTTGTACCCATGTCTCCCACAGCTCTTCGACATGAACTAGAGGGCAAGCGCCTCGACGACAGACTGCTTGTCCATCGCTTTGTGACAGGCGGGGAGGACGACCTGTTCGAAGGCGAGTTCCAGGATGGGTCGCGCGCAATGGTGCGCGTCCGTCCGGAGCAACCTGAATTCGGAGCCATGCTGGAGCGATATCTCGAAGCCAGCTTCCTGGACCATCCGAATCTTCTTCGCTGTGTGGCTACCGGACGCTTTACTCACGAGGGCGAGTCATACGTGTACGCGGCCTTTCCTGCTCCGGAGAGCCTGCTCAGCGATCTGACCAACGTTCAACCGATGCCACCGAACGAGGTGAAGGAACTCGCCCTCCAGCTCATCGACGGACTGGACGAGCTCCATTCGCGGAACCTCGTTCTCTGCGACCTGAACCCGTTTGCGATCGCGCGGATCGGATCGCGCTGGGCCATCTGCGATTACTGGCAGATGCGAGTAGCCGGCGACGATTACCGATCCGAAACTCGCAAACTACTCGCGCGCAACCCACAAGCCCCTCCTGAGGCCTATAACGGCGTGGTCACTCGGGCATGGGACACATGGGAGCTCGCCAATCTGTGCCGGCACGCGCTCCTCGGCCCGGCGCCGAGGCGGATACCGGACGAGCCACTCGTGAGGACGAACAAAGAGGTCGTCGAACCGTTCCGGATCCTCCTGAGCCGGTGCCTGGTGCCGAATTATCGTGAGCGGTGCGATTTGCAGGACGTGCGCTCCATTTTGGAAACTCCTGTCCAGGAGCCCGCTCCTGCTGTTGGTCAGCCTGCCGTTGCTCAGCCTGCCGTTGCACCTCCAGTGGCAGTCGCTTCAGAGTCTCCCGCACCGGCACAAGCTCCGTGGCCGGCTGCGAGAGCTCGCACATATGCGACACCTGACAAGGAAGCTCGTGACTGGAGACCCGCGGTCGCGGCGGTGCTCATCGGTGCACTGATTGGTCTTGCGATCCTGGCCTTCATTGTGAAGCGGCCCTCGCAGGACGAAGATGTCGTACCGACCGCGTCCAACGCGCCACCGGTTTTCCAGGCGCCTCAAGCTGCGGATCCCGCTAGCAACGACGGATCGCGTAGCCGTGAGTCGGCGCCCAAACCGGACGTGCGCGACATTCTCGATCGATGGGCCACGGCAGCACGCACTGGGGACATGGCGGCGCAATCGACATTCTATGCTCCGGTGGTCGAAAGATACTTCAAGGCCCGAAATGTCTCACGCGATTGGATCAGGCGCGACAAGGAACGCGACGCCGAAAGCTCCGGTCCGCTGACGGAACTTCAACTCGGCAATGTCTCCGTCCGGGAAGTGAATCCCAACACGGCCCTGGTTTCTTTTAACAAGACTTGGGCCAATGCGAAAGGCGCCTCCGGCAAGGTTCGTTCGGAAATTCGAATGGAGAAGTCGGACGACGGCAATTGGCAAATCACGAGCGAGCGC
>DASQVJ010000780.1:0-6929 GCA_035640835.1 Bryobacteraceae bacterium | reverse complement strand
GTATAACTTCTCGGTAGCGAGCCTCTCTTTCATTTCCGCCAGTTCGCGGTATGCGAGTGAATTCTCCACTGCAATAGCGATCTGACACCCGACCTGCATGAGAAACTCGACATCCTCGGCAGGCCAGGGAACCTCGCTGGTTCGAACGAGCGCCAATGTTCCCAGGGTCCGGTCTCGTGAGATCAACGGGACCGAGCAGATGGACTTACATCCCAGCGCCACCGCCCGTTGGAAAACCGGCGAAGGATAGCGATGAATATCGACGGAATACGCTACGACCGGTTTCCCCGTCGCGAGCACCTCGGCCGCAGGCATTCCTTCGGGGTCGAAGGACATATTGAATTCTTCAAACAGCCGGCAATCTTTCGCATGTAGCGCATAGGGATCCAGAGTGCCGGTTTTCTCGTTGCACAACGTCAGGATCGCGTAATCGTGCTGCATGATTCTCGAGAGCTGGTCTGATATTGCCGAGAATAATTCGTCTGGCACCAGCTTCGATACAAGTGCGTTGGAGATATCGAAGACCGTTTGCAAGCGATCCCGCTCTCGCACGACCGCCTGTTTCGCAAGGAACGCCTCTACGGCCACGGCGAACTCGCTGGCAACACGCTCCAGAAACGCTAATTCCTCCTGACCAGGATCGAGCGGCTCAACCGAGCTGAATCCGAACGCGCCGAGACGACTCTCGCCAGCGGTGAGCGGAACGAGCATCATCGTGCTGATTCCGAACTCGTGGCGTGCGCGGTTTACGAAGGCCGGCCAGCGAGTCTCGAGATCGAGACGCGGGATTATCAAGGGCTGCTGGTTCAGCCACACCCACCCGGCCGGATCCTGATCCACTGGCAGCCGAAGGCTCCTGATGGCTGGATTTCCGGGCGCATTCATAATGTGGCCCTGCATGACTTCTTCGCGGGAGTCGTGAAGAATCAGCCCGACATGATCGTACCGGACGATTCGGCCTACGGATTCGCATACGCCCGAGAGCAGAGCGTCGAGGTCAGTCCGGCCCGCAATAGATCGGGAAAGCGTCAGTACAGCCTGACAGATGTCACCAGAGGATGCTCCCATAGCCGCGATCATAACGAATTCGTCTCCTGTGTCCGGTATGCGCGGCGTTAGGCACGCCGAGTCCGGTGAGTCCAGTTATTGCGCTGTGCGCTCTTGCCGACATGCCGTCGGCCTCGTGAACACTATCTCCCGGCACGCCCACGGAACGGGATGCCTCAAACAAGTGGAGTATCGACAGTAACCATGTATCGGCCACATTGGCGTTGGGTGCATCAGCTTGCACCGTAGTGCCTGCAACCGTAACCAGGACTCCATCGATACGCTCCAGGCATCCGACATGATGAAGGCAAGGCAGTGCCCAGGTATCCGGTCATGTGTATTTAAGTACTTGCCAGATTTCAAGTACTGAACATCGTCACTTGCCGAATCATGTGCCGATCGACTGACGGCAGATGTCGACGGCGTCGGCGCAGCCGGCATAAAGGTGTGCGCGTGTCGCGAGCGTGGCACGGCGCCTGGGGGGCCACACGTTGTGCCGTCTTGAACTGGCACGACCGCCGTCAATTCAGGAGTGATTTCGTCTCCGAGCGGCGGCACGGTTTCGGTCGGCGGAGCGGTCCATTTGTTCACGGCTGATTTCAGCAACGATATAGGCGCTATAGATCCCGGAAGCGCTCAATTGAACACCTTTCGAGGCCAAGCGATACAGTAGCGAGCGGCCGCGCTCATCGATATGAGACACATCGCGCAAATAGAGATGCACTGGTCTCCCCTGGGCCAGCGCCTGATGACTAGACGTCTCTACCGTTTCGAGGCAGTCCTCCACGAGTTGGCCGTCCAACGTAATTGTGATTGCTCTCGGCTCGTCTGCTGTAAAAACCCGAATCACTGCGCATCACCTCTCAGCGGGAAAGGGTGCACGCGCTCGTCCAGCCTGCGAAGATGTTCCAGCAAGTAGTTGCAAGCGCTTGTGACGAAAGGATTCGGCAGAAGCTGTAGGCAGGCGCCGATTGCCTCGTCGATTTCTGATCCGAGTTGAGGGGTCGGGGCTTACAAATGTAATGGCGCATGAAATGCCCAGATCGAAGCGGTCGGCGAGTTGCGGGCAGGGCCGCTGAAAGCCGATTGATACTGGCGCACCTGGTTGAAGCATGCATTTCCGGAGAACGAACAACCCCACCGAGACAGGCGATGTGACGCTTGTGGTCGGGCAGACCGCTTCTGAAACGGTCGTTACTGTGACCGGACGCGTAACTATGGAATCTTCCCCGTACCTGCGCTCGCTGCTGTTCCGACTGCTCAAAAAACTCCAGGGTGCGACGATTGATATAGACATATCCGGAGTTACGTACCTGGATACGTCCGGAATTGCGACGCTCGTGGAAGCTTTGAAGTTGTCCCAGTCGCGCTCGGTGAAGCTGCGCCTGGTGGGTGTCGGTGGACAACCAAAAGCACTCGCGGAAATCACGGAGCTTGCGGCAGTCTTTGCGGCGACGGGCTCGGAGGTGGTGTTCAGTTGACCTCGCTGGAAAGTATCGGCCGAACTGCGATTGCCGGAATTGAGGACGTCGGCGCTTTGGTAATTCAGTTCTGGCGCGTTGTGGGAAGCCTTCACAGTGTGTTGCCGGTCCTCGGAAAGAGGCAGCGCTGGCGTACCGCAGTCGAACAGATGTTTGTGATTGGATCGAGCGCATTGCCGATGGCGGGAACCATGGCGTTGTGCACAGGATTCATTGTCGCGCTGCAAAGCGCCTCGGAATTGCGTCGTTTCGGCGCCGTCGAGTTTGTTGTCGATCTCGTCGCGATAGGCTTCACCCGCGAGCTTGGGCCTCTGATCACGGCCATCGCGGTCAGCGGCCGCTCGGCCTCCGCTATATCCGCGGAAGTTGGCACTATGGTCGTAACGGAAGAGGTAGACGCACTGAGGGTCATGGGACTGGACCCGGTCGAGTTCACAATGGCGCCAAAGTACCTTGCAGTTCTGATCACAATGCCGTGCCTGACAGTCCTCGCCACCTTGTGTGGAATTTTCGCGGGTTACCTCTTTTTGGCCTTCAGCATAAACATGAGTATGCGGATGTACTTTCAGACGGTTGCTGAGTCCATTCTTCTGCGGGACATCAGCATGAGCCTGGGCAAGAGCCTGATTTTTGGAACCATCATTGTTCAGGTCGGCTGTCTAGAAGGTCTGCGAGTACATGGTGGCCCGGAAGCAGTAGGACACGCCGCAACAACCGCGGTCGTCAAATCCACTTTTCTCGTGATCGTCGCAGACCTGATCGCCACGGCCGTTTTTTATACCATGGGCTGGAGTTCCGCGGGATGATGCAACCCACCGAGCAGGAACCGATCATCTCGATTCGGAGTGTCACGGCGTCATATGGCGCGCACCGGATTCTGAACGGAGTGGATCTGGACATACATCGTGGTGAAATCCTGGTATTGCTGGGAGGCAGCGGCTCGGGTAAGACCACCTTGCTCCGGCAGGTCCTCGGTCTGTCGAAGCCGGACACTGGCACTGTCACGATCTGCGGAACCGACATCACCCGATGTTCGGCGGTGGAGTTAAAGGCGGTTCGCCGCCGGATCGGCGTTGCTTTTCAAGCTGCCGCTCTTTTCAATTCGTTATCAGTGGAGGACAACGTCGCGCTGCCGCTGCGCGAACTCACACGCCTTGCGGAGCCAACCATCAAGTTGATCGTTTGGATGAAGCTGAAGGCGGTGGGTTTGGCGGATGCGGGCACGCTGTATCCACAGGAGTTATCGGGCGGCATGAGAAAGAGGGCCGCGGTCGCGCGTGCGCTCGCGCTCGATCCGGAGATCCTGGTGTTTGACGAGCCGTCCGCCGGCCTCGACCCGATTGTCTCCGCCGGACTCGACGAGTTGATCCTGTTCCTAAAAAACGGCCTGAAGGTCACGATTCTTGTGGTTACACACGAACTCGCGAGCGCATTCCGAATCGCCGACCGGCTGGCGATGCTCCAGAATGGCAACTTGCTCGCCGTGGGTTCGAAGGAGGAGTTCGTCCACGACACTCATCCCAGAATCAGGCAATTCCTGGACCGCCAGCCGGACCCTATAGCCGGTGGACCCGCACAGGGGTTCGAGTCGTGGTTGCAGAGGTCATGAGATGACGAATGAGGCGAAGGTCGGGTTATTTGTCATTTCCGGCGTCGTGGTTCTCGGGGCGGCGATATATTTCGTTCGGACGACGCAGACGATAAAAGGGCAGGTACCGCACAAGACGTACCTTCGGTACGCGGGTGGACTCGCTCCCGGCGCCACGGTGCTGTTCGGCGGCATCAAGGTTGGTCAGGTCACAGCCGTGCGGCCTGATTCGGAAGATCCTACCCGCATCGAAATAGGCTTTGAGGTCAGGAAGGGCACTCCACTGAACGAAAATTCGATCGCGCGGGTCGGAACCGTGAGCATCATGAGTAATCCAGCCCTCGCGATTTCGACAGGTAGCAATGATGCGCGCCGGCTGTCAGCGGGCGAAGGAGTTCGGTCGGAGGAAGCCGTCAGCATCGATGAGATCACCCGGCGCGTAGCGACCGTTGCAGACTCGGCGAACGCAATGCTGCTGCAGCTGCGGAAGGATATCCCTGCGATAACGCAGGAGACACAAACGCTGCTTGCGAATCTGAATCAGGTCGCAGGGACCGGCAATCAGCGTAAGATCGAGAATATTCTGGCTGAACTGAACACGCTTGTCAGCCGGGAGTCTCCAAAGATCGCGCGGATCACAGATCAGATTTCTGCTTTGGCCACGCGCGCTGACTCCACCGTCGCGTCGATCGAACCTGTTCTCGCTAACGTGAACCGTACGGTTACCAACGTAAATGCGACCGTAGACACCGTTCGCGACCCGCTGGCCAGAGATTTGGCGGAATTGGAGCGAACGATCGTGCAGGCGAGGAAGCTGATCACCGACGTAGATTCGGTGGTCCGAACAAACGAATCAGACATCGGAGAGACAGTGAGAAACCTACACGTCACTTCAGATAACTTACGAACGCTAACCGAATCGGTCAAGCGGCAACCGTGGAGCCTTATCCGCATCAAGCAGGGGCCGGACAGGAAGGTCCCCCAATGAACGCCATGGCCGGGCGCGTTGTCGTAACGGTTTTACTGGCAGGGCTGTTGCTGACAGGATGCGCGAAGGTACGCTACCCCACGAGTTATGTTTTGACGTTTCCACCAGCCGTGCCGCAGATGACCAGTCCGCAGGCGCCATTCGGCTCGGTGGCTGTTCGGCGGTTCCACTGCCCTGACTATGTCTGTCAGGGACGGATCGTGTATCGTCCAAACCCGGAGGAAGTGGGATTTTACGAATACCATCGCTGGGCCACCGATCCGCGCGAGTTGATCACGACGTACGTTACGGACAGACTCAGGAGTGAGAATCTTTATAAGCAGGTTGCTGCGGACGAGCGCGGGATCAACGCGGGGTACATATTGGCCGGCAGTATCGACCGGCTGGAGGAAGTCGATGATCCCGGACATATACGGGTTGTCTGCGCGTTGTCGGCACAACTTATCGAGGCGCAGACAGGGGCGGTTATGTGGAGCGGCGCAGCTTCTGAAACAGTCCCCGTTGAACAGCGGAATGTGGCTGGTGTTGTGAGAAGCATGTCTTCTGCCGTGCAGGCGACTGTCGACGAATTAATGAAATCGATCAGGCAACAGGTCGGTGTTGCTCGCGCCAGCAGCGATCGCACGAAGCAATAAAGCCCGCCAAATCGGCTTCACGCCTGGGAGCTGCCGGCATGATTTCCGGGCCCGGATGCCAGTGGCAGGAACTGTCGCGCATGCGCTGCCGGCTCATACGTGCGAGTTTCGGCCCGCGGAGGGTGCTGCGGCCCGCGTAGCGATCGCATAATCCTTTAGTGGGATTCCGGAGTTCATCAGACAATCCGCTGAAACGGCTTCCTGAACGCCGCACCGGATCAGCCACCCCGTTTCGCGTGACTGCCCCTTTTTTCATGTTTGCCAATCCGATCGCGTGCTTGACGGTGTTTATTGGCGGCATCACGCGCGTTGGTGACCTCACGTCCCAGCTCGCAGCAACACGGCGGTCATCCCACTTGCGACAGTTCTTCTGCGAGGCAACGCAAGTCCGTGCGCAGGCGCCGATGGCGGTTGACGATACCGGCGGATGTCCATTCCGTTGTCTGCTGACCGCTTTCTTCGCCAACACCATGGAATGACGGCCAGTTATGGTTCCTGCACACGGTTGGCGACTTACTTGCGTAAACGGCTTTCAAGCGGGCCCCAGGCGTCCGTGTGGAGGATAGTCCATGAAGCGCACAATGCCGAAACTCAAAGCAACGTGTTCCCCGCTGCTTGTGTCTGTTCCATCAAGCGATGCACAGACGCGGGATAGCGATCCTGTCGACTGGGGCTCATGCAACTCTCTGGATGGAGTCGTCTCTCAGGCGCAAGGATCAGCATTGGGCGTATCGATCGAACCGCGCGGTCTTTTCGACATCACTCAGGCGCACTCCCAGCAGATCAACCCCCGTGGAAGCATGAACTCGGCGACGTGCTGCTTTCGAACCGGCAGACCGAACTACCGGCCTCGCGGTGGTTATCTGTCCGGTTACAGCGAAAGAGACACAGGAAGGCAGAGCGGGAACTCCGAAAGGCGCATGCGGCTGTGGAACCCGGAGGCTTTGATGAAGCGGCGAAGGATGGCTGAGCTGCGGTTTCGGCGCATCAATGAAGAAGTCGAAAAACGCGTCGTCGAACGGACCGCTGAGATTGCTGACGCGAACAGGGAATTAGCGAAACAGAACGAGGAACTCGCCCGAGCAACTCGCACGAATAGTGAACTTCTGGCGCGAACGACCCACGAGATCCGTACCGTCCTCCATTCCATCGTCGGCTTTGCGGATCTGATGGCAGAGGAAAGTGAGGGA
>DASQVJ010000779.1:0-5850 GCA_035640835.1 Bryobacteraceae bacterium | reverse complement strand
TTCTCACAAAGACGTCCTTTCCTGTTCCGACATTGTTCCCGCCCGGGGCTTGGTATCCATGCTGAACGGTCAGCGTTTTGTCGATGGTCAGCTCCTTTCCGTCTGCCCCGAGACTTAAAACGTGTTGTATCGTCACCGGTGTTCCATTCACGCTTCGCAGCGTCTGTGTGACAAGCTTCTGGCCATCCCATCGTGCCCTCGTTTTGATCGGCGCACCGGATGCACTGGCCATGGTGTTCTCGGAGCCGTCGAGTTTGTATGTCAACTTCTCGGTTGATGCTGGGGCACCGCGACCGGCGCTGGTCATGGTCTCGATCGTGATTTCGGCTGCCGTTTGCTTGATGACGAGCGTAATCGGTCCAACCGGCACAGCTTGATGTGCCGATTCACTGCGCGCAGGATCCATTTTCCAGGCACCCGAGAAGTTCTTTTGGTCATCTGTTGCCGCGAACGCGACCACCAGCCGCAGCGAAATACAGAAAACCCGGCTCAGAGTTGCCGTCATAGGGCTTCCCTCGGCACTTAGCCTAACAAATTGATTGGGGTGCAGGAGGCCAGAGGTGGCCACTTCGCGGTAATCCTAAGTACGGTATGTCAGCGCTCTGGGAACGTACTGCCGGAAGGCGTGACCGCGGCCCCACCGAACCAGGGTCTACTCACCAGAAGTGAGCAGCCACGACTCGTGGGGATGTCGGTACGCCGGAAATCACCTTTACATGCAGGACCATCTGCAGGTTCTTTTTCTTCCAGTCGGCCGGGGCACGCTTCAGAGCCTCAGCGAGCAGATCGTTCTGGGTTATGAGATCCGCAGCGGCATCGGTTCCATATTGCGTAATCCCCGCGACCTCGACCAGCATGGCGTGAGTGTCAGGATGAAAGACGCGAGTGATGATGGCGTAGTCCTCGTCGGTCCGCTGGTCAGCGGGCAGGTTGGGCAGGGACCACGTGGTGGGCGCACCGTTGTCGGTTATCCCGGCGGGTCGCCGCGATGTGTCGATGAAAAATCGCATCTGACTGCTGATCTCTCTCCAACGTGTGTAAGAGTAGCCGACCAGGATCGCAGGCGTGGTGCGCAGATCGTGAAACGAAACCGCGTCTCCGATTCTGACGCTGTATGGGCGCCGCATCCTCGCCAACATGGCCGAGAGACGAGAGACGGCCATGAGATCTCCGCCGCCTACAAATTGATCGGTAAGAAGAGTAAAATCCTCGGCCCGCGGCTTATGGGTCGCGTCCGCATCGCGGTCCAGCGCATACACAGGAACATACGCTGCGCAGATTGAGACCGGCGAATCGCCCTCGAGGACGGGCGACCAGAACTGGTCGAGCAAGGGCGATCGAACCCTCAACCAGTAAAATGCGCCAAACGCGGCAGCCACGAGCCCAAGAGCGGCGGCAAGGCGAGCCCGAGTCCAAGCAGCGGCGGGTGCTTTGTATGAAGATGGCGGGTGATCAGCGTCCAGCGCCGGATCGTCCTCAACCGGTTTCTCGGTGTCACTCCAACGAAACTCGGGAATGTAGGTACCCGGAGGCAGCTCGATTCGGACCCGGTCGTGCGCTCCTTCCGCTGCGTAGTAAAGGCCGAGCCGTTTCCTAACCTCGCCCGCCTTGACACGAACGGTGGCGTCATCGCTCGGATGGTAGGTCGCGAGCCTGCCGAAAACCTCGACGCCGATGGTTCGCTCTTTGAGAGTGTCGGAATGGCCGTTGAGGGTGTTCTCTACAACGTAGCGCAGGAAGTCCTGGCTACGTTTGCTGCCTCGGAACTCATGGCCCGCAAGGATCCGGTTCAGCTCGTCACGAACTTCGGCCTCGGAGATGTTTGAGCTTAACCCAGGTCCCTGAGCCATGGACCACCCTCGGTCTCTCCGTTCGCGTTGATTCTAGCACGGTAGCAGACGGGGCGAATACGGCTGAAAACACGTACGTTCGGCATGTAACGAACGGGGGCATAGCACGGGCCAAGGGTTCTTGGCATCGGGCGTTCGGGCCGTGCGGAACTGGTCATCTGTCCGCCGCAGGTCTCCATGGAGCCCATGTAAGGAACATCTCCGTAACCGAACAACAACAGTTGTGAACTGGACATATCCGCGGATCGGATGCAGGATTAGCGCAGCACGGTTCGAACATGCGAGCCCAGGGGTAGCTAAATTCTGTTTGCGCGCGATTGCCACGCCCTTGTTGAGAGCGTGTGCCTTGCCCCCGTTGAGGTGTCTTGGGAGGAGTTCCAATGGAAGCGCAGAAACGATCATCTATTTTGCGAGCGTCGATGTGTGTGCTCGCGACCTGGCTAATTCTGCCAAGCGCGGGATGGAGTCAACAAGTAACCGCGGCTATTACGGGACAGGTGACGGATCCTGCGGGAGCGCCGATTCCGGACGCGGCCGTCATCGCGAAGGACCTCGAGCGCGGAACGGAATGGCCGACGCAAACAAATTCAGAAGGCTATTACAACCTGCCCCGCTTGCCTGTCGGGACGTACGAGATACGGGTAGAGGCCAAAGGCTTCCAGAGGGCTGTATATTCGCCAGTAACGCTTGTACTGAACCAGTCGGCCAGAGTGAATTTTCAGATGAAGATCGGAGAGATCAGCGAAACCGTAGAGGTAACGGCTGCGCCGCCTTTGCTTCAGACGGATACGACACAACTGAACACGGTCATCGATTCACGGACAAACATGGCACTGCCGCTGGCCACACGAAATTATGTCCAGCTTACGTTGTTGGCACCGGGTAGCGTGAACCCTAACCCGCAAACGTTAACGAACGGCCAAACCACCGCTAACAGCGGACGGCCGTTCATCAACGGCAATCGCGAACAGTCAAACAATTTCCTGTTGGATGGGCTGGATAACAACCAGGTATCAGACAACCTGGTCGGGTACGCCCCGAGCGTGGATGCGATTCAGGAATTCAACATGATCACGAACAACGCACCGGCGGAGTTCGGGAACTTCCAGGGCGGCATTATCAGTGTATTCATCAAATCCGGAACAAACGAGTTCCACGGCACTTTGTTCGAGTTCTTCCGGAACGATGTTCTGAACGCAAACAGCTGGTCGAACAATTTCAACGGAATCGATAAAGCGAAGCTGCGTTGGAACATGTTCGGCGGCAGCATTGGCGGCCCCATCAAGAAGAACAAGGTGTTCTTCTTCGCGGATTACCAGGGCCAACGCTTTAGCAATCCCTCGTCCACGAGTTCCATTACGGTTTTCACTGCCGCGGAAAGGCGGGGCGACTTCTCGCAGTTGCTCACACAGAGGGGCGTACAGCTATTTAACCCGTTCAATCTGGATGCGAGCGGAAACCGCACGCCATTCCCGAACAACCAGATCCCGCTGAGCCTCGCCAATCCCGTCGCATTGAACCTGTTCAATAACTCTTCTCTCTATCCACTGCCGGCGAACAACAATCTGCAAAACAACCAGTTCAATACGTCCCGGAGCTCGATTGACGGAGATCAGGGCGACGTCAAAATTGATGTAAATTTCAGCGAGAAAGACCGCTTCTTCGGACGCTACTCACAGAGCCGGCAGGACAACCCGGTATTGAATTCGTTCCCACTTATATTTCCGACGTTCTTCATGGCTCCGACGCATAGCGGAGTTTTGAGCTGGACTCGCGTGATCTCACCGACTTTCGTGAACGAAGTCCGCGCCGGCGTGAACTACGTTCTTGTGAACAACGGTGGATCCGATAACGGTCTGGGCAATGTTGCCGACCAACTGGGCATCCTGAATGGGAACGCAGGAGGACCCGGTCTGTTCGCCCTGAATTTCGGCGCCGCTCTTGTGACCAACATAGGAAGCGCGAATATTGGCACACAACAGCTGTTTGCGGACACGGTGATCCAGGTTCAGGACTCGGCGATTATTACACGCGGCATACACATTATGCATGCCGGATTTCAGTACTGGCGCCAACGCATCAACACGTTTTACGCGGGCAACAATGGGCGGACGGGATTCCTGAACTTCAGCGGCAAGTTCACAGCGGGTCCGGCCGCGCAGGCCGTGGCGGGGAGCGGGTCAGGCGCGGGCGAAGGCGACTTCTTTCTCGGGTTACCGAACGATCTGGGACGCGGAGTTAATACCGGAACGTGGGGACAGCGCGCTCACGTGATCGCTGCGTACTTTCAGGACGACATACGATTGACGCCAAGGCTGACGATAAACATCGGGCTGCGTTATGAGACTCATACGCCCTGGGTGGAGGTGAAGAATCGGCAGGTGAACTTCGCGCCGATCAGCGGTGCGATCCAGTTCGCGGGACAGAAGACCATCTACAGCAACGACCGCGCCCTTTACAATTCGTACAACACGGGCTTCGATTTTCAACCACGATTCGGATTCGCGTGGACGCCAGCAAGGCTCGGAGGGCAGACGGTTCTTCGCGGAGCGTACACGATCTCAACCTATTTGGAGGGGACCGGAACCAATCTCCGACTACCGTTGAATCCTCCCTTCAACCAGGAGTTCGAGAACAGGTATGACACCCTTACGCTGCCGCTGTCTACACTGACTCAGGGCTTAACGGTGCTCGGAACTCCGGCGGATCCATTTGCAGGCGCCAACATCCGGCTATGGGATCCGAATGTACACACCGCGATTTCGAAGCAATGGAACTTCACGGTGCAGCACCAGTTCCCGTGGGACACCACGGTGCAGGCCGGCTATGTCGGGCAGTTTGGCACGCATCTGATGGTGCCAATGCCATACTTCCAGCGGCAACTTTTGCCAGGCGGCGGAACGGCACCGAGCCCATTCTTATCAGGTAATCCGGCGTTGGCGAATATCACCCAGATTTCGGGAACCGCGTCGAACGGAGCCATGCGCTACGACGCGCTGCAGGCTGTGGCGCTGAAGCGCTGGAGCAATGGCCTGCAGTACCAGATAGCGTACACGTACTCGAAGTGCATGACCAACTCTATCGGGTATTACGGGGCGAGTGGCCAGGCGGCGCCGGCGTCGGCGTACTGGCAGAACTTATTCGACAAGAGAGCACAGTGGGGACCGTGCTTTTTCGATGTGAATCACTCGCTCGTTACGTACGGTCTTATCGAGCTTCCCTTCGGGCGTGGCAAGAAGTTCGGCAGGAATGCAAGCCCGGCCGTAAATGCGTTGATCGGGAACTGGAACCTGAACGGGATATTCTCGTGGCACACCGGTTTCCCGCTGACCATTTCCGGCGGAGATGCTTCGGGCACAAACTCCCGCGGCCCCCGGGCGAACTGCATCGCACCTCCCAACGTGTTCGGAACAAGCAATTCTCCGGCTGGAGGATACCAGTGGTTCGACCCTAGCAGGTACGCAGCGGCGACGCCGGGAACGTTCGGCACCTGCGGAGTCGGCACCGTTCGCGGACCGAAACTCAACACGTTCGATTTGGGCATCCAAAAGGAATTCCCATTTATGGAGGCCGCCCGACGAATCCAGTTCCGGGCGGAGTTCCTGAACCTGACGAATACGCCCATCCTCAACACTCCGAACACTTCATTGGGAGCCCAACTGGGATTGCTACAGAGCTCGCAGGGGGCTCGAAATATACAACTGGCGTTGAAGGTTTATTTCTGAGTCCCTTATCGGAGTTAGAAGTCGGGAGTTAGAAGTCAGAGGCTGCCTGAAGGGCTTCGCCAAGCAGGTACACGTTGCGTGTAGGCTCGGCCGAACAATATTCAGTTGTCAAAGATCCGCGAGGAAAAACACCCTATTGGGGCTCCTCTAACTACGAGTTTTCAGGCTGCGCGGTCGGGTTTGGACGATTTTTGCTGCAGCAGGAGGTCTTCTTCCTGCTGTGGGGTGAGTTTCGCGGGTCGGCCGGGGCGAAACTCGTCGGTGAGGAACAGGAC
>DASQVJ010000778.1:0-5034 GCA_035640835.1 Bryobacteraceae bacterium | reverse complement strand
TCAAGTGGAACGCCAGACTTCCGCCGCCCGCACCTAACTCGAGTAAGGTCCGCGCAGGCGCCGCATGGTGCGGCCCGATAAGCCACGGCAGCAGATCCTCTGCTTCCTCGACATAGTGGTGCGGCGGTGATATCAAAGGCCACCAGGAAGCCAGCTCGTCGTACATCCGCAGGTGGGATTGTGTGTCCACAAGCGCCAGCTTAGCGGAATCAAGGATCTCACTGGTTCGTACAGAACAGCCTGCACTACGTGGTGACAGGCATCCGGAGCCGCTCGAACCGCGGCTGGCTAGGCGAGGCAGGTAGTACTTAGGACTCTTGTCAACGAATTGCGTCCGCTGAGACAATGTCGAACGCCCATGTCCATCGCCACGAAGCTTTTCGTCGTAATAGCTGCATCGCTGTGTTGCCTCAAAACCGAGGCCAGCACACTCCTGTCGATCCCGCCTGATTCAAACACCCCGGTCTGTTGCATCGTGGAGACTGCAACCGGAACTGCTCTCCGAAGTTATGGCCAGACCTTTAGAGTGCCCGACTACGATAGCCAAGATCTGCGGTCCATAGCTATCTACATTGCCGGAACCGACCTGGGTGTGCGAGAGTCAGTCATCATCTATCCGTGGGATGAGCTGAACTCTCGACCGATTTTTCGGGCGCTCACTGGAATGGGGCCGTTCCCAACTCCGGTCCCTTTTGGCTCAACCTATCGGTACGAGCTAAACGGGGTCTACTCGATGTTGAATCCGGGTCAGACATACGTGCTGGTGGTGACGACTGCGGGTTTTCCAGGCCTTACATCAGGTCGCATTGCCTTGGCGGCGAATGCCGCTAATCCATACGCGGATGGTCAGTTCGTGTACCTGGAAGGACCTAACGACATCAACTCGATCTTCGATCGATCTTGGAGCACGGACCAAACGACGTATGACCTGGCGATCGAGCTTGGATTCGGGCTTGTTCCCGAGCCTGGAACGTTCGCCTTACTCGGAGTTGGATCGACAGCGCTGTATGCGGTGCGCCGAATCCGCACCTCGCGTCGGTAAGCGCCGTGTTTCGACACGTGGCCGAGTGAGCACCCAAGGCCCGGCACGAACGTCCGTTTCTTCCGCTTGACACTAGTCCAGACAGGGCCCATACTGTCCCTAGTCATCTAGGTATGGGCAAAACCAAAACTGATGTCCTCCAGGGGACACTCACGCTCCTGATTCTTCGAGCGCTCGAGTCCCGTGGGCCGCTGCATGGATACGCTCTTTGTGGCCACATCCAGTCAGCGTCCTCCGAGCTTCTGCGTGTGGAGGAAGGCTCACTTTATCCCGCACTCCATCGGATGGAGCAGGAGAGTTGGCTCGCCAGTTCCTGGAAGCTGACCGAGCGCGGGCGCAAAGCGAAATACTACGCCATCACCGACAGGGGCCGGGCTCAGCTCGAGATCGAAAAAAAAAGCTGGGACCGGCTGACGCGCGGCGTCGCTCAAGTCCTTGCGTACAGCTAAGGACCACTCACTATGGCGCTGTACCAGAAGCTCGCAAACGTCTTTCGAGAGCACAGACTCTCTCGCGAGCTCGACGACGAACTCAAATTCCACATGGCAGAGCTCGTCGACGACCTGGTTGCGGGCGGCATGAGTGAGGAAGAAGCTCGTCGCGAAGCCACGCGCCGCTTCGGAAACTACACCGTTCAAAAAGAGAGGACTCGTGATATGGACATCGCCGCCTGGCTCGATCAAACCGTGGCCGACCTTCGTTACGGCATCCGTCAACTGCGTCAAAGCCCGGGCTTTACGGCCGTTGGTGTGCTTTCACTGGCTCTCGGTATCGGGGCGAACACAGCGATGTTCCAACTGCTCGACAACCTGCGGCTTCGCCAACTTCCGGTCAAAGATCCCGCGCAACTCGTCACCCTCGATAAGGGACCAAAGTTCACAACCTCCGGCTTTTACTCGGCTCGCAACTCCGCGTTCACGTACGCGCAATACCAGCAGATCCTCGCGAAGCAACAAGCTTTCGAGGACGTGCTCGCCTTCGGCACTCGTCGCTTCAACATGAGCAAAGGTGGGGAAGTTCGCTGGGCTCGAGGTCTCTACATCAGCTCCAATTTCCTGTCGGTTCTCGGCGTCACACCGCTGCTCGGCCGCGGCCCGTCAGTGGACGACGAGAAGGGCGGATGCGCCGGCGCCGGAGCTCTCCTCGACTACGCCTTCTGGCAGCGCCAGTTCGGCGGCAAGGTTTCCGCACTTGGCCAGACCATTCATCTGGAAGGCCGCGATTTCCCGATCATCGGCGTGACTCCGCCTCACTTCTTCGGTGTCGAACCCGGTTATCGCTTCGATGTAGCCGTCCCGCTCTGCGCCGACAGCCTGATCCCGGAGCGCGGGCCTAGCCGGCTCGAGGTGAAGCATGCCTGGTGGCTGACCTTCATCGGACGCTTGAAGCCGGGATGGACCCTTGAGCGCGCATCGCAACACCTCACCGCAATCTCGCCCGCCATCTTCCGCGAGACAGTGCCCGAGATTTATCGCCCCGACATTGCGAAGAGGTACATGGAAAACAAGTTTGTGGCCAAGTCCGCGAGCGCGGGTGTCTCCTACTTGCGGCAGCGTTATGAAAACCCGCTGTGGATCCTGCTGGCCATTACCGGACTCGTGCTTCTGATCGCGTGCGCGAACCTCGCCAATCTGTTGCTGGCCCGAGCCAGTGCCCGTGAACGCGAGGTCGCGGTGCGACAAGCCATCGGAGCTTCGCGTGGACGCCTCATTGCGCAACTACTTTCCGAAAGCCTGCTGCTCGCGATGCTGGGCGCGATCGCAGGAGCCTTGCTCGCACAGGCGCTCAGCCGCAGCCTGGTGACGTTCCTCAACGGAACCGACGGCGATATCAACATGGCTCTAGGCGTTGACTGGCGAGTGTTCGCGTTCACCGCAGCCCTTGCTCTTCTGACCTGTCTCCTGTTTGGACTTGCACCTGCCATCCGAGCTTCCGGCACGCAGCCCGCGTCCGCGATGCGTGGCGGTCGAGGCTCCACTTCAACATCCGAGCGCAACGGTCTTCGCCGACTTTTGGTCGTCTCTCAGATCGCGTTATCTCTTGTATTGCTTGTCGGCGCCTTGCTTTTTGGACGCAGCCTGCAAAACATCTTGAACACCGGCACAGGTATGGACCCTGAAGGCGTCCTGGTGGCGAGCATTGACGCGAGGCTGCCGAAGCTCGATCCGCCTCGGCGACGTGCCGTATTCCAGCAGCTCGAAGACCGCATGCGCCAGCAGCCCGGGGTTCTGAGCGCCGCGTCTGTTTTCATCACGCCTTTCAGCGGCGCAGGCTGGAACAATGAGGTGTTCGCAGATCACGACAAGTCCAGCAACCGGAAGGAATCCTGGTTCAATAGAGTAAGCCCCGGCTACTTCGATACCCTCAACGTTGGCCTCCTTGCAGGCCGCGACTTCAACGTTCACGATCGCCTAAACTCTCCCAAGGTCGCGATTGTGAACGAGATATTTGCGCAGCGCGTCTTCGACGGCAAGAACCCTGTCGGCCGCAGCTTTCGCGTAGAAGGAGACGCCGGCAAGGAAGACGAGGTCTTCGAGATCGTAGGCTACGTGAAGAACACGAAGTATAACGGCATTCGTGAGGACTTGCGGGCGATCGCGTACCTCCCCGTCGCTCAGGAGCCAGACCCCCATCCAGGCATCACCATTTTGATGCGAACGCGCGGATCTATTAGCGGCTTGATGTCCCAAGTTCGCCAGGTGATGACGGAGCTCAACCCTTCTCTGCTGGTCGACTTCAGTATGCTCGATGTCCAGGCGCGGGAGTCCATTACTCGCGAACGGCTCATCGCGAACCTGTCGGCAGGCTTCGGTCTCCTCGCCGCGGCTCTGTCGACGCTTGGCCTCTACGGCGTGATCTCGTACATGGTCGTGCGGCGCCGCAATGAGCTGGGCGTGCGTATTGCATTGGGTGCGGAGTCCCGTGACATTCTGGGCCTGATTTTGCAGGAAGCAGGCAGGCTCATCGTAATCGGCTTGATCATCGGCCTTGTGGGATCACTTGCCGTGTCGCGCTTCGCCGAGTCGCTGCTGTTTGGACTGAAGCCGAATGATCCCGTAACACTTGTGATCGCCTGCGTGCTTCTGGCGCTAACGGCGGTCGTCGCGACCCTCTTTCCGGCTCGTAAAGCGATGACGCTCGATCCGGCGGCAGTGCTGCGGGAGGAGTAGGCGAGAGCTAATCGAGTTTGGCGAGTACATCAGGAACCCCTGCTCGCTTTGCTCTGTTCACAAACTTCTTGTCGAAGCTGAAGAAGGGGATACCAGCAGGCCTGCTTACCAAGTGCAAGGCATCGGCGAAGCTGATGCCTTGGGCAAAAAGATCTAGGGCGGCAGTAACTGTGCGCGCTTGCTCCACATGAACGTTCGACAGACCAAATAGTCTCCGAAAAGCTACGTTTATGTCTGCCTCATCCAATCCAAAAGCGGCTTGAAGCACCCAGTTAGTCTCCAGCAGGACCGTCCTGGCGATCCAGATGTCGTTCGACGAAAAAAGTGCCCGTGCGATCGGAGTTTGCTTCGGGTCGTCCTCGGCCAAAAGCCTGACCAGGACGTTAGTATCGACCGCGATCACGCCGACGGATCACCATTTTTCGAATTCCCTCATCCATTTGGGCGATCGTCTTAGGCTTGCCCCGGTACTTCAAAAACCCGGCGACATCCTCGAGTTTTGTTTCTGGAACGCCGGGTGTCGGTCGCAAAAGAATTCCCTCTGGACGTTCTTCCACGACAAACTCTGTGCCTGGACCCCACTCCCTGGACTCGCGGATGCTCTTCGGGAGAATAATTTGTCCTTTAGTTGAAAGTCTTGTGGTCTCCAAAGTAAGACTCCAGTAAGATTGTCCCACACACTGGATCTAAGCGGCACCGGCCATCGCGGCCGCACGAGGCCCATCGGACACGCCTCCTCTACAACTTCATATATACTCATCAGCATCTACAGGGGCCGGAACGAAGTGGCGGGTAAGGTCGATAGCTCCACATACGCAGCAG
>DASQVJ010000777.1:0-5158 GCA_035640835.1 Bryobacteraceae bacterium | reverse complement strand
CCTTGCTCAAATCCCAACTTGGCGAGGCGTCTTGGATCTCGGAAGCCTCGGATTTGCTGGTCCACGAAGGCGCCTTTAGCTCTTCGCTGGCCCGTCAGGATCGCGTAGTAGGCTTCGAGCGCGCTCGGGTCGCCGAGCATGTCGAGGGCTTGTGTGGCCGCGACGCCGACTTGAGCCTCCTCATCCCCCAGAGCGTCGCGAAGCTTCGGGACGGAGGCCGAAGACTTCATCTCACCAAGGGCGATACAGCCCGCTGCACGGATCTCGGCATCCGGGTCTGTCAGGGCCTTTTCGGCCTCTGTGGTGGCGCGTTCGTTGCGGAGTGTCAAACCGAGGGCGCGAACGGCTTTCGCCCTTCGGTCTACCCTTTTGTCAGTTAAGCCGGTGTTCAGAACTTCCCAGGCCTTCTCCTGCGGGCTCTGGGCGCAGACTACCGAGGCCACAAGCGTCAACAACAGCGTTCTCATGACTCCGATTCTCGCAGGTAATCAAAGTAGGTGAACCACGGCTCCCAGCACTGTAGAGCCGGACTGAAGCGGAGGTTCCTTAGCGTGTGACATCGACGGCTGGGGCACGAAATGATAGTTAGCATGACAACCACGAAGCTTCTGATAACCATTTGTCTGGTGGCAGTTAGCGCGCTCGCTGCCGACACAAAGGTGACCCAACTAATGACGAAGGACTTGGGAACCGCCGAGAAAGAGGGCGTGATGATAACCGTGGAGTATGAGCCCGGAGCCACATCGGGCGCGCACCGACACAATGCCCATACGTTTGTTTACGTTCTGGAGGGGTCGATTGTGATGCAGGTGAAGGGAGGGCCGGAAGTGACGCTCGGGCCGGGGCAGACATTCTACGAATCGCCAGAGGACGTACACACCGTTTCCCGTAATGCCAGCACTACGAAACCCGCTAAGTTCCTCGTGTTTTTTGTGAAGCAGAAGGGATCTCCGGCTAGCGTGCCCGTGAACTGACCTGTCGCTTTTAATGAGTCGCAGACACTTGCATGCGAGTTCATGCGGGTGGCGATCGTAACACTTACGCCTCGCCAGACCTCTTATTAATGAAGGTTCCGCGGGCAGAAAGTCCGTCGGCTTTATCGAAAGGAGCGCCTATGAATATCGCGCAAGTTGCACCGCTCTATGAGAGTGTTCCGCCCAAGCTCTATGGAGGAACCGAGCGCGTGGTTTCATATTTAACGGAGGCGCTCGTTGAGCAGGGACACAACGTAGTCCTGTTTGCCAGCGGGGATTCCGTCACCTCAGCCGAACTCGTGGCCGCTTGCCCCCAATCCCTACGGCTTGATGCGACGTGCCCGGATCCAACGGCGTATCACGTGATCATGCTCGATCAGGTGTTCCGCAGAGCACACGAGTTTGACGTGATCCATTTCCACATGGACTTTCTGCATTTTCCGCTATCAGCCCGCGACTCGTTGGCTCACCTCACGACGCTTCACGGCCGCCTGGACTTGTCGCATTTGTTTGCCGTGTTCCGACAATTTCCTGCGATGCCGGTGGTATCGATTTCGAACGCCCAGCGAGCGCCGCTGCCGTTGGCGAACTGGCAGGCCACCGTTTACCATGGCCTCCCGATCGGCTTACACACGGCAACCGAAACGCCCGGATCGTATCTTGCTTTTTTGGGCCGCATCTCGCCCGAGAAGCGCCTCGATCTCGCTATTGAGATTGCCAAGCGCACAGGGTACAGACTTCTGATCGCCGCCAAAGTGGATGCAGCTGATCGCGAATACTTCACGCAACAGATCCGTCCGCTGCTGGACCACCCGCTGATCGAATACATCGGCGAGATTAATGAAAGTGAGAAGACGCAGTTTCTGGGCGGTGCTCGCGCCCTTCTGTTTCCAATCGACTGGCCGGAGCCGTTCGGCCTTGCCATGATCGAGTCAATGGCCTGCGGCACGCCGGTCATCGCGTTTCCCCGCGGTTCTGTCCCGGAGGTAATCGATGACGGAGTCAGCGGCTATATCGTCAACAGTGTTGACGAAGCCGTAAGCAGAGTCGCGGACGTCGAGGGCCTGAGTCGCCGCCGATGCCGGGAGGCGTTCGAAAAGCGCTTTTCCGCTACGCGCATGGCTGACGACTACATCGACGTCTACCATCGCCTGTGCGCTCGAGATCAGCAGGACGCGGAAATCCACGAGTATGCTGCTTGACACGATCCGCCCAGAGGATCAGTACTACATTGTCGCAACGTCCGCGCCAATTACGGAGCGGGCGTTTGTGATGAAAGACGGAGACCTGTTCTCGGTCTTTGACCACTTCGGCGATATTGATTCCACGGTGCGCCAAGAAGAGGGGCTGTATTACCGTGGAACCAGGTTCGTATCGGGTTACAGATTGCTGATTGCAAAAGGGCGGCCGCTGCTGCTGAGCTCCTCGGTCCGCCGCGACAATCACCTCATGTCAGTGGACCTCATGAATCCCGATATCTTCCTCGATCACGACCTGATCGTCCCACGCGGGATTCTGCACATTTATCGTTCCCGGTTCCTTCGCGACAACGCTTACCATGAGCGAATTCGAATCCGGAACTTCACTCTCACACCGGCAATGATCGGTGTGCGACTGGAGTTCGCTGCGGATTTCGCGGACGTTTTCGAGGTACGTGGACTGACTCGTAAAAAACGTGGTGTTCTTCTGGAACCGGTCGTAGAGAACGGCTCTATCACCTTGTCGTATCAGGGGCTCGACGGAGTAACACGCCGGACTGTTTTCGAAGCCTCTCCCGCACCCCGGCAGGCGAGCGCGTCGGGCTTCGATTACCTGCTGGAGGTGCCCGGGAAGGGAGAGATCACGGTCGCGCTGTCCTTCCAGTGCGATGACGGTGAAGGCATCGTGTCTTCCCTGTCGCATGGCGGCGCGCTGACGCGAGTTGCCCGCAGCGCGAACGAGTTCGCGGCCGCGCGCTGCAGCATTTTCAGCTCGAACGTGGCGTTTGATGCATGGCTGGAGCGGTCCAGCGCGGATCTCGAGATGATGCTGACGAAAACTCCCTACGGTCTTTATCCGTATGCGGGTGTGCCGTGGTATAGCACTCCATTCGGCCGTGACGGCATCATTACGGCACTGGAGTGCCTCTGGATGGCCCCGGAAATCGCCAAGGGCGTTCTTTCTTATCTGTCCGCCACGCAGGCGACGGAGGTTCTACCGGAGCAGGACGCCGAGCCCGGCAAGATACTGCACGAAACCCGCGACGGAGAGATGGCTGTCCTGGGCGAGATCCCGTTCCGCCGCTATTACGGCAGCGTCGATGCCACGCCGCTGTATGTGATGCTGGCGGGAGCATACTACGAGCGCACCGGTGACCTGAAGTTCATCGAATCGATCTGGCCCAACATCGAGCGTGCCCTCCGCTGGCTCGACGATTACGGCGACATCGACGGCGATGGGTTCATCGAGTACCATCGCCGGAACCCGAAGGGTCTCGTGCAACAGGGTTGGAAGGACTCACAGGACTCTGTCTTCCACGCCGATGGAAGTCTGGCCGAGGGTCCGATCGCGCTGTGTGAAGTACAGGGATATGCATTCGCTGCCCGAATGAGCGCGTCCACGTTGGCGGCGGCACTTGGCCGCACGGAAGCTGCGACGGCACTGCGCACCAGGGCCGAACAACTAAAGATCGATTTCATGCAAACATTCTGGTGCGAGGAGATCGGAATGTACGCGCTCGCGCTGGATGGCCGTAAACAGCCGTGCCGCGTCCGGACCTCGAACCCGGGACATTGTCTCTACGCCGGCATCGCAACGCCCGAGCATGCCCGAATGGTTGCAAGTGCTCTGATGGAGAAGGATTTTCACACTGGATGGGGCATTCGCACCGTGGCGCAGAACGAGCGTAGATACAACCCCATGTCGTACCACAACGGTTCTGTGTGGCCGCATGATAATGCACTGATCGCAGCCGGTTTCGGTCGTTATGGAATGAATAACCTGACAGCGCAGGTGCTTGGTGATACCTTCGATGCCTCCACGTTCTTCGACCTGAACCGCCTTCCGGAATTGTTCTGCGGGTTCGATCGACGGCCTGGTAAAGGCCCCACACATTACCCCGTCGCATGCGCACCTCAAACTTGGGCGGCGGTTGCAGGAGTCTGCATGATACAGGCGTGCATCGGACTGAGTGTCGATGCACGCAACCGCCGTCTCGTCTTCACGCGCCCAGTACTGCCTGAGGCTGTCGAGCGTCTCCGAATACGGGATCTCCGGGTATGCGATGCGTCAGTCGATGTCGTCATGTTCCGCTTGCAGGATAAGGTCTCACTTACAGTGGAGAAACGCGAAGGTCACCTGGACGTAGTGCTTCTCACTTGACCGTTCACAGCCTTGAAACAAACTTTGAACGAATTTGACGGAATCTCACCGTGCAGGACAGCGAATCGAACTCACCGGTGATTTCCGTGTCCGCCGACTGTGACGAGGGGATTTGCACCTTCTCTGTGACTGACAACGGAATCGGGATTCCACGAGAGTACCAGCGCCAGATCTTCGGACTGTTCAAGCGTCTCCATGGCGGCCTGTACGAAGGCACCGGAATCGGTCTGCCGTTGCGTCAGCGCATCTTTGAGAACTACGGTGGACGCATCTGGGTCGAATCCACCGTTGGCCAAGGCTCTACGTTCTTCTTCACGCTCCCGGCTGGCTGATCGCTTATCCGTGTCAAGGCTTCGAGAGGGCGGCTGATCAGTCTTCGAAGCTTTTGGCGCCGCTTTGGAACCCACTCAGAGCGCGCTGCCACAACCATCGGATCACGCGCGCATCGTTGTAGCAGTACGCGAGGTTGTGATTCAACGTTGAGAAACAGTGCTTCTGACACGTCTGCTTCATCGTTTTCAAGTCATCGCGGTCGAACTTGTGGCCCTCAACGGTACCCCAGTCGATGGTTGAAGCGTACATCGGGAAACAGGGCCCGAGTGTGCCGTCTGTGCGGACGATCACGTTGTTTTGTCCCCCGCGGCAGTTCCATTCGGAGAACTGCAACTGACCATCTTCACCGGCGACAATACCAGGCCTTGATGCCAGTAACTGATGCATGGTGTCGCCTGCCTGGGTGCCGTCGCCGTACCAGCCCACACGCCTGAGATCGAGGCCCGATGACATTCGCACGAAGGCTTTCATCTCCTGCAGGCGTTGTATAG
>DASQVJ010000776.1:0-7412 GCA_035640835.1 Bryobacteraceae bacterium | reverse complement strand
GCAACCTCAAGATCACCGCGTTCGATCTCGCGATCGACACGTTCGACCCATTGCGATTTGATCTGAGTGCGCATCTGCTGCTCGCGCCGGCGACGCACGCGATCCATCTCTACGTCGACGCCGGGATGCTGCGGATGCACGCTACGCACGATTTGCCACTGATCGAGCGCCTCCGCAAACTGTTCACGCTCCTCCTGCATGCGTGCTTTAGCCACAATCGAGCGCACGAGTTCCCGTCGTTCCTGCAGCGCCTTGAGGGCCTGCTCGAAATGCGGCTCACCGGGATGCCTGGCGAGAGCTTCCTGCAGGTATTCAGCGCGGCGGTCGAGATCAGGCTCGGCGGCGAGGCGGCTGTTTGTCTCGGCGATCAGTTCTGATATCTGCTGTCGACGTGTGTCCTCTATGTCGATGCGCAACGCCTGAATGCGCGTATGGCGGGGATGCTTTTCGAGAAAACGATCGCAAACTGCAAGGGATTCGCTGAAGTTGCCCTCTGCCAGGTGTCGGCGCGCATCTGCGATGGCGTTTTCCATGGCGTCACGCTCTGAGCAGACGGTGTTGTATAGCTCCTGATATGTAGCCTCGCCAAGCGAATCTTCAGGAGCGGCGCCCTCCATATGGAGAATGCGTTCCAGTTTGCCGAGCGCAGTGGTGATTTCATGGTTGTGCCATGCGCGCAACGCATCCTGATAAAGGGCCTCCTTTTCCTGCTTGATTTTGAGATATTCCTGTTGGCGACGCTCGACATCGGCCAGCATACTGCGGGCGCGCAATTCTCCGGGCTGCAATTCCAGCACGTTGTTGAGCGCTTCGGAAGCGTGTGCGAAATCGCGTGCCTCCACGTGCTGTGCAGCCAGTCGCAGCCAGTCATCGACCCGGCGCTCGGTGCGTTTCTGCTCGATCTCCTGTTTCAAAGTGAGCGCTTCTGAATGATGCGGATCGAGGTCGAGAATGTCCTGAACTTTCTGTAGCGCAAGCGCGTGCTCATCTTCTCGCAAATGCGAGTAAGCGCGCACCAGCAGCGTTCGGATCGTGGCTTGCAGTTGGGCCTCTTCCACCTGCCTGCGCACCGAGGTGACCGCCTCGTCGGAATATCCTTCGCTCTGCAGGTCATCAAGCAGCTCGGACGCAAAGGCCGTGTCGCCGGTTTGAAACGCGCGCTCCGCACGGGCGAGACGCGCCGCAATCACGGCGGGCTCGAAGACAACGATCGCTTCACCATTGACTGCTTTTTGCAACACTACCGCGAACTCTTTTGTGCTGGAGAAGCGATGATATGGTTTCTTCGCCATTGCCTTCGCGATCACCTGGCTGGTGGCGCGGTTTACGGATGGATTTAAGTCGCAAGCCGGCGGCGGGATGTCATGCAGGATCGCATGCGCCAGCTTCCGGTCCGATTGGCCGTCGAACGGCCGTCGTCCCGTCATCGCTTCGTAGCAAAGAACACCCAGCGCAAACTGATCGGATAAAGGCGTAATTGTCTTTGACTCGATCTGCTCGGGGGACATATAGAACGGTGTGCCTTTGCGCCCGTCCGTGTTCACCCGGCTCGTCATGTGAGCAATGCCGAAGTCGATGACCTTCACCGAGTCGTCTTGAAGGATAAAGATGTTACTCGGCTTGAGGTCGCGATGAATCAGCCCGCGCTCGTGAGCAGCCTGCAGGCCTCGGCATGCCTGCACGATGAGTTCGGCGGCGCGCGGGATCGCGAGGCGAAGCCCTCCCTCGCGCATCAGCGCGTCGAGCGTCCTGCCTTCGAGCAATGGCATCACGAAGTAGGGCTTCTCAATGCCGTCTTCCTCGAACTCGCCGACATCGAAGATTTCGACAATATTCGGGTGCGAGAGCTGCACCAGAACCTCGCACTCGCGCTCGAACAACTCAAGAGCCGTGCGATCTGAAGCAGTGCGAATCGTCTTCAGCGCCACCCTGCGCTTCATGCGCAGATCGTTAGCGCTGTAAACCACCCCCATGCCGCCCTCGCCGAGCAAACCGAGGAGTTCGTATCGGCCTTTGATTCGTCGTGCTGCATACATGGGGTCTAGTCCAGATTATAAAGTTAGTTCCCGGGAATAACAGCCGCGTTTGCATCATTTTTGTTAAGAATAGAATACGTATTTGTTATAGGTAGCCGTTATCTGGGAGCATTGGATCATGACAGTGTTAAGTTTGGAACTTCTTATGCTTGCCTTAAAGTTTAGTTTGAAGTAACGGTAAACTCCTGGCCAAAATACGAAATAGTTTTCTTCGAAATAAATACACACAAATCCAAGTACGGAAGTTATACTGTTTTCTGGCATGATGCCGGCACGGTCCGGGATCCGGTGATTGGTTCAGACTTGGTCATCGCTTGAACGACAGATTTGTCGTCGTTGAGTGGGGGTAGTACCAAGGGCACTTACGTTAATACCAAGCGCGTGGGCCGATCTCCTGTCGTGCTGGAGACAGACTCGCGTATTGGTCGGGGTAAGCGTAACAGCTTGCAGTTCGCAAACGGAGTGAAGCAGTAGAGACTCCAAACGGAGCAATTGGCCCACTATGTCGGCGAGTTTCCTCAAAATCGGCGGGGAGTTAGTTGAAGACGCCCTTCTTACGCTGGTCGAAGTTACCCAGAAGCTCAATCACCATTGGTGGTGCAAGGTAGAATGCCGGCAAACCGAAGACCGGCGCATGCCGGTCGAGAACTGGTTGGGCCAGGGTCTTCAGATCGTTACGTTCCAGGAGAACGGCGCTCAGAACGTCATGTTTGACGGCCTTGTACTGGAAGTGGAATTCGAGTATGAAATTTTCGGAAGCTACAAGTTCACGCTTACGGGCGTAACCCGCTCCTATAAACTCGACGTGACACCGCAGGAAGCCTACTTCCGCCGCAAGAACCTTGCGGAAGTCGCCCAGGAACTCACAGCCGATGACGGACTGGTCGCAAGAGTGAATTGCAGGAATCAAATCACACGCAACTACGTGCAATGGGGCGAGTCGGATTTCGACTTTCTTACCCGTCTCGCTGACGATCACGATGCGTGGATTCGCCCCACGTCAGACGGCATAGAAATCAGTGATAGCTTCCAGGCCGCCGCAAAGCTCGAGTGGAGGACAGAGGGAAGCCTTCTCAGTTTCAGAGTAAAGGGCGCGTTGGGTCAGTCTTCGTTTCAGGGAACTCACTTCGACCCGAAGACCATGAAAAGCAGCACGTTTCGCCAAGTTCGCGGTGATCCCGAATTCTATGACTCAAGCGCACTGATGGTGGCCGCCGTGAAATCGGCCTCTCGCGCCAATTTGCCATCAGGCGCGCTCTCAATGGACAGTCGTTCTCCAACGGCAAGCGAGTATGAGGCCCGGCTGAAGAAGGAAAGCATTCGTGCAATCGGTAGCAAGATCGTGGCTTATGGAGTCAGCCAAAACCAGGACGTTACCGCGGGCAACCAGGTGCAGGTCCAAGGCCTGTCGGACGCCAAAGGAACCTACGGTGTATTCGAGGTAGTGCATCGCTGGACGCAGCAAGGCTACCGCAACGAGTTCTGGTGCACCCCGTGGAAGAACTTCATGCCTCGCGAGGCGCCTCGTCCGCGCACGATGCCCGGTGTGGTATTCGCACGCGTGGTCGATCATAATGACCCGCGAAAAATGGGGCGTATCAAAGTGCAGTACGATTGGCAGGAGCAGAGTGAAACTGCGTGGGCGCGCATGATTGCGCCGCATGCCGGATCCGGGCGCGGTTTCATGTTTATGCCGGAGGTAGGAGACGAGGTCCTCGTAGCGTTTGAGCACGGCGATCCCGAACGGCCGGTTGTTCTGGGTTCGCTATGGAATGGTGTGCAATCAGCGCCGCGGGAGGGCTTTTGGAGCGGAGACGATGTGGCATGCAATGATGTGAAGCGCATCGTAACCAAGAGCGGCCACCGTATACAATTCGTGGACGTGCCCGGCAAAGAATGCATGGTGCTTGCGACGCCTGGTGGGCAATCCGTTCGCCTGATTGACAACTGCGTAGAAACCGGCGGACGTCGTATGGTCGCCATTGAGTCGCCAGGCGACATCTTCCTGTACGCGGAGGGTCGCGTGCACATCCGAGCCAAGTATTTCTCACGCGAGATCGGCTGAAGCGCTTAACAGGATTTCGAGGTTGAAAACCGTATGAGCGTGTTCAACACCGCAGTGATTACTGCTACTCGCAACATGGTACCCTGCGCCGGGGTCGACTGCAGCGTTCCCAACATCAATAGCGCCTTCGCGTCCGGCGGCAGAATTACGAGCCCCGGCTTTCTGGTGGCGCCGAAGCTGCTCCCCGGTACGGACCAAGTTCTTGTCCACGGGGGAGACCAATCCGTCCTTATCGATCAGACACAGTATCACCGCATTCGCCAGAAGCGGGACACAGAGATCGAGCTCAAAGAGCTGTATGTGAATCAGCACGATAAAGAACACCAGACGATTGGGCCCTCGTACACGAAGCATCACAAGACAACCACTTCGGAGTATGTAGGTGAAGTCAGAAGAACCTACTTCGGGCATTACACAACCATCGAGAAGAAGGGCTTTACAAGAGTCCGCGATCGCGATGAAAAGACCATCTACCGCGGTAATCAAACGTTTCTGACCTTAGGCGGATACATGCTCGGCCATCGGGGGTTGCGGTACCAGCGAACCTGGGGCAATGAAATTGTCGCGTCCGGCCCGGGCCGCATTCAGCTAACCGGCGGGCTCGCCCTTCGGGCACAGGCCTTGGATAGCGCGATGACCGGTTTCAAGGCAAGCACAGCCATCGTTGATTTCAAGGAGCGGTTCCTCGGTGGCAAGAACGAGATGTTGAAGGCCGAGGGAACGCTGGCCAAATTTGCACCGGGCGGAGCGGTCGTGCGGCTCACCGCCCTGTGTATTCGCCTGGGCGCTGCACTAGGCACCATCCGTTGGTAGCCGCAGGACATTAGTTCATGGCAAACAAACCGGTCTTCAACTCGGACCTGCTTATAGCAACCCGCTATATCGTTCCGGCGTCGGGCGTGGACTGTGCCGTGCCGAATATTAACAGCGCTTTCGGCGCAGGTAGCCGTATCAACAGCAACACGTTTCTAGTAGGAGCGAATCTGTACCCGGGAGTCGATCAGACAGTCGTTCGCGGGGGCGATCAAGCTCTGTTGGTGGAGGCGAACCAGAATATACGGATCGACAACGAACGGGACACGGAAATCACGCTGCAGGAGCTCTACATAAACAAGAGCAAGAGAGACGAGCAAGTGCACGGCATCGATTTCTCTAAACACGACAAGACCACAACGTCGGATTTCATTCTCGATTCCAGGTACACGCACTATGGCATTCTCAGCAGCACAGAGAAAAGCGGCCTCACCCGGATCAGAGAACAAAACGAAACAGTGATCATGCTGGGCAACCAGGACGTGCATAACCAGGGCGACTATGACTCGTTGCAGAGGGGATCGCGCACTACTCTCCTGCTCGGCATCGATACCTCCTTGTCGGCGTTTGTTCGGATGATCGTGACGTGGGGACTCAGTATGCGCGTGCAGTTGCTCGATTCCGGGTGGAGCGTGCTCAAGAGCACGATGGCGCTGCTTGACTTCAAGGAGGCCATTTGGGCGAACAAATTCGACGTGATGAAAATCGATGCGAAGCTTGCGAAATTTGCACCTGCAGCATTTGTAATCAGAACGTACGCCGCGTGCCTGAAGGCTTACGCGGCCGCGGTCGGAACACCACGGTTCTGAACGGTAATCGAGATGGGCGTATTTGATAGTGTTGCTCTGACGACGACTCGGCAATGCGTGCCTGAGGCCGGCGTCGACAATCGCGTGCCTGCGATCAATACGAGCTTCTCTGGTGGCGGACGCATTACGGGATCAGGCTTTCTCACAGAGCCACACCTATTTGGAGGTGTCGACCAGGTGGTCGTCCACGGAGATCAGTCGCTTCTGGTCAGCGGTAAACAGTGGGTTCGAATCCGGATGAAGCGGGATACGGAAGTCGAATTGGAAGAACTGTATGTGAACAAGAATGACAGGGAATCTCGCGTCCTGGGCGAAGTGATCACTAAGAATCACAACACGACGGTTGCGGAGCACGTTGGCGATACCAGCTCCACTTACTTCAGCAGGAATCACATCACTGCCAAGCAGGGCATACTGCGGATACGCGAGCTGAATGAAACACTGATCTTCAACGGAAATCAGACGTTTGACATTACTGGGGACTACTTTCTCGGTCAGATCGGGAACCGCACAAGCTTACTTTTTGGAACGGACCTGAACGAGGTGAAGCCGTTTCGTCTTCAGGCTACGCTCGGTGGTGTGTTGCGCGGGCAGGTCGTGGACTGGTCACTCAGCGGGGCCAAAAGCAGCATGGCCGTGGTTGACTTCAAAGAAGCCGTAATGCAAACCGTCGTGGTCGGGATCAAGGCGTTGGATGCGAAGCTTGCTCGCTGGGCGCCGGCCATGCTCGTCGTACGGGTAGGTGGCCTTTGTGCACGCATCGGAGCCGCGCTCGGGTCGATCCGTTTCTAGAGCCCGATGGAGAAAGCACGATGAAGCTCAGCAACAATGAAAACAGTCAAGCGGCCCGGGTAATCTTTCGCACGCTCGAGTTTGTATCTCATAACCCGAAGTTCCTTGACACATCCTCTGCCACTCTGCCGGCGACAGTTGAAGGTGAACCACGCCGCCGGCTCAGTGCCATCGGCAGCCACGTACCGGCATCGCAGCTCCGACCCGTGGTCAAGCATGTTCCATCGACCCGTTGGCCTGAGCCGTGGTCATTGTACTGGCTCGCCTTCACTGAGATGAGCAACCCCGATTCGAGGGTCAGCCTTCGCTTCATCGACGCTACGATTGAAGCAGTTTCCTCCTTTGGCAAACTCACGGCCTATACGTTTTTCGAGCATAGCTTCATCCACCCGCATCTGACCGAATTCTATGTTCTGAAAGCGCCTCTTCTGTTCCCGGTTCCGACCTTAGGCATTCGGCCGCATCGTGGAGAGCCGCGTATTCCACGCTACGAAGACGCCAAGAAGCTCGATCCGGCCGCAACCATGCGAATCGTGGATCAGAAGAAAGATTTGTTTCGTCTTGACGACCTGTTCCCTCAGATGCCGGTCCCGATTGCGTGGATCAAGATGAACCACCAGCTTGCACGCCAACATATGCTCGGTTTCGGGGGTTGGAGTTTCGCGCTGTCAACGCTCGATGATCAGCAGTTCTTCCGAGCGACGAAAGACCTTCTCACAACGGAACAATCTGACGAAGCGATCCGGGCAACCCCATTTCTGGTTCCTCTACTAAACTCCGATTGCTTTCTGCGGTGTCCGGAGACGACGCGCAGGCGCTACTTCGAGCTCTTTGACCTATATCTGGCCGAAGATAGGCAATATGGCGGTCTTCTGATTGCGTCGAAGCATTGTCTGG
>DASQVJ010000775.1:0-12024 GCA_035640835.1 Bryobacteraceae bacterium | reverse complement strand
AAAATCAGGGTTTCTCACACATGATACGAATTGCACAAGCTCTGACTTGCGCAGGATTTCTCATTGCGGCTCAAGCGGCCGTTGTCGAGTTCAAAATCGAAAACCGCAGCGAGGTCGCCGGTGGACGGTCCTTCGGAGCCGTTGGACCATACGAGCGAGTCACCGGCAAGGTTAGGTTCGCCATTGACCCGAAGCGCGCGTTGAACAGTCGAATTGTTGACATCGGCCGTGCTCGCACAAACCCCGACGGTCTCGTGGAGTTCACGGCAGATGTTTACCTTCTGCGTCCAGTCGAACTGGCACGTGGCAACCGCACAGTTCTCTTCGAGGTAGTGAACCGGGGCAAAAAGGGCATGCTGGGTATGTTTAACCGGTCTCGGGAGTCCAATGAACCCGTCTCTGTTGAACACCTGGGCGATGCCTTTCTGATGCGTGAAGGATACACGCTCCTTTGGATCGGCTGGCAGCACGATGTCCCGCAGTCGAATGCCCTGATGAGGATCTATGCGCCCACTGCGTATGGCGTAGATGGCCTGGTTCGCGCAGAGTTTACGGCCCCGGCAGGAACAACGATAATTCCGCTCGGAGACGTGGGTCATGTGCCGTACCCCGTTGCTGACATCCAAAGTATGTCGGTCACCGTGCGCCACGATCTCAACGGCTCGCGCACAACACTGGCTCGTGATCAATGGAAGCTCGAAGATGGCCGCATCGTGCTGTCCGAGCCCTCAAGGACAGCCGGTATCTACGAGGCGATCTACCGTTCGTCAGATCCGCCCGTGGCCGGTGTGGGGCTCGCCGCGATCCGCGACGTCGTCTCTTATGTGAAGCGCGATCACAAGTATGCTATCGGCTTCGGAATCTCTCAGAGTGCAATGGTGCTTCGTGCGTTGCTCTACGAAGGCTTCAATCAGGATGAGAGCGGGAAGCAGGTGTTCGATGGTGTCTTTGCGCATGTAGCAGGAGCACGCCGTTCGACATTCCAAAGGTTCACTCAACCGTCCCGAACAGCAGGTCCGCTAAGAAATGCTTCCTTCTCTACGACGGAACAGTTTCCCTACTCCGACGCCACGCTGCGCGACTCGGCTACGGGCGCAAGAGACGGCGTCCTCGCACGGGCATTGACCGCCGGTGTCGTTCCGAAGATTTTCTATAGCAACTCGACGTACGAGTATTGGGGCTCTGGCGCATCGCTGGTTCACACGACTCCTGACGGAACTGCCGACGTGCCGTTACCGGCTTCGACGCGGCTCTATGTCTTCGCCGGAGGCCAGCACGGGCCGGCTGCCTTTCCGCCGAAAAGCAACGGCGGCCAGCACCTTCCGAATTTCAACGATTATCGCTGGACCATGCGAGCGTTGCTCAAGAGACTTCACGCTTGGGTCACGCTGAACCAAGCGCCGCCCGACTCGATCTATCCGACGATATCTGCCGGCACGCTTGTTGGGCTGAAGCAGTATGCGTTTCCGGCGATCCCCGGTGTCGCTGTCCCGCAGCGGCCGCACACCCCGGTCGCGCTTGATTTCGGACCAAAGTACCCGACCGCTGGAGTGATCACACAAGAGCCGCCGCGCCTGGGCCAGCCGTATCGGACGCTTGTGCCACAAGCAGATTCGGACGGCAATGATCTTGGCGGCGTGCGGATGCCCGAGATTGATTGCGCGATCGGCACGTTCACGGGATGGAACTTGCGTCAGCCAAAGATCGGGTTTGACACATACCTGCTGGGCAATACCGGATCCTACATTCCGTTCGCGCGTACGGCGGCCGAGCGTGCGACCACGGGAGATCCAAGACGAGCCCTCGGGGAGCGATATCGAGATCAAAGTGAGTATGCCGCCTGCGTTGATGCGCGGTCCGACAAGCTGATCGCCGCGGGGCTATTGTTGCCCGAGGATAAGGGTCCGATCAGAGAACGTGCCGTCCGTCATTGGGAATGGCGTATGCAACAGCCTGCCGTCATTACATCGACTCAGCGGGATTGAACGGGACAGAAAGGGGGTAGTACATGACTCGACGTATCAATACTACGAGTCGATTCAGCAACTTCGTTTACGTTGCTTTGATCCTCTGGGTTGGACTCGAAACGATGTCCAGCAGCGCCTTGGGGCAGGCGAACACTGCGACTGTCTATGGAACAGTCAACGATTCCACCGGCGCTGTAGTGCCGCATGCAAACGTCACTCTGACGCGTGAGGATACGGGACAGACAACGACGATGGTGACCGAAGAGAGCGGCGACTTCGGCTTCACATTCGTCCCGGTAGGCGTGTACACGCTGCGCATCGATGCGCCCGGCTTCAAAACTCAGATCAGCAAGGGCATCGCGCTCACAGCGGGACAGCAGATGCGGCAGACGTTCACACTCGAAGTAGGCAGTGTGACGGAGACGGTGAATGTGGAGGCAACCACTCCGCTGGTGAACACCGTATCCGCCCAGCAGTTGCAGAGCTACAACATCACTGACGCGAGAGAACTACCGCTTCAGAATCGAAACGTAACTGGTCTCCTGAAAATTAACGCCGGCGTCGTACCCAACTTCGGCGAGGAGGGGAGCGGCGTCAACCTGAATGGCATCGGCAGAAACGGCACGATGTACACGGTTGACGGTACCAACGCGAGCGGCAATTCCGGCAGCAACAACCCCGGAACGTATCAGGGCGGTAACCTCATCGACCTGATCAGTGTCGAGGGCGTAGAGGCTGTGAGCGTCGTGAAGGGCGTGATCCCGGCTGAATACGCCAACGCTCTCGGCGGACAAGTGAACGTCGTCTCGAGATCAGGATCGAACGCGTGGCACGGAAGTCTGTTCGAAAATCACCAGAGCAGCGCACTGAACGCACGATTTCAGAGAGTGGCCCAAAAACCGCGTCTCACGTTCAACCAGTTCGGCGGCTCTCTTGGCGGGCCCATTCTTAGGAACAGAATCTTTGTATTCGGTGACTATGAAGGTTATCGGCAGTCCCAGTCGAGTTTCGTTCAAGGTAACGTGCCCACCGCTGAAATCCGCGAGCAATTGCTTCGCGCAGTGCCGGATTATGAGCTCGCTCTTAAAGCGTTCCCGCTTCCGAACCAGCCAGTGAGTCCGGGAGCAACCGTAGGAGCTTTTGCAACCACGAAACGCGCATTGCGTACAGACAACCACTATGACGCGAAGGGCGATGTGGTTCTGACTGCAAACAGCCGTCTGTCGTTGTCCTACAGTTACGGGAGCCCATATCGGACGATCCCGAATTCCAACATCGACAACGCCCGGATCTACGTCAACAGCATGCACCGCGGCAACGTGAGCTACATACTCACCGGCACCGACTGGACCTCGGAGACTCGTTTCGGGTACAACCGCACGATTCAGGATCGGATCGACGAGTTCTTCAACTTGATCGATCCGAAACAGCCCAACGAGGAAATTGCTTTTGGACGTCGGCTGCCTCGCCTGTCCACGACACTCGGGTGGAGCGGTCCGGGCGGCGAGATCAACCATTCCGGCGGCCCGTTGATCCAAGTGGAAGAGAAGTTCGCTCGCTACATCGGACGCCATGCGGTTAAATTCGGCGGAAACTTCCAGCGTTCTGTAGGTACGCGCAACAACCCTGAAATTCCCAGCTTCTTTTACGCGAGCCTTTCAGACATGCTGATCAACAGGCCCAGCGAGGTCGTGGCCACCCTCGGATCCGGCCTTTATACCGGAAGCGCCTGGAGCTTCGGGCTTTTCGCGCAGGACGACTGGAGAATCACGCAGAACCTGACGCTGAATCTGGGCTTGAGGTACGACTTCTACTCCAACTTTTTGGCGCGAGGACAGGGCGGCACACCGCAAGCCGGCTTGTATAACCCGAGCTACCTCAGCATGGATGGCAGGTTTGACGTTGGCCCGTACCGGTCGCCGTTTAAGCCGTACGAGAACGATCCGCTTAACCTCGCTCCACGAGTCGGCTTTGCCTGGAATCCTGATGGCGCGAACAAAACCGCCATTCGCGGAGGCTTCGGCGTTATGTTCAGCAACATCGTGCCGGAAGACTTCTGGAACCTGGTGTCGAGTGCGCCCAACGTGCCGTATCGCGTCAACTTCACGTCAGCCGATATCAACGCGTTCGGAATCAAGTATCCGATGTACAACGACGACTTTATGCGGTTTGTCCAGCAGCTGATCAAGACCACTCCGATCACAAACGTGACGGGCATCTACAACCCGAACCTGCAGAGCCCATACACGATGCAATACACGCTGGACATCCAACGCGAGATCACGCCTACGATGGTGTTTCAGACGGCATTCGTTGGCACTCGCGGAGTCAAGTTCGTAATGTTCAGGTTTGCCAATCAGGTTGATCGGCTGACAGGTCTTCGGCCGAATCCCAACCTGCGCCAGCCTTACTACGTGGATAACTCTCAAACGTCCACCTATTACGGCTGGCAGAATTCGTTCCGGAAGCGGTTTTCGCGCGGGCTGAGCTTCGACGCAAACTACACGTGGTCGAAGGCGCTGGCGAACGGCGGTGGCGACACTGGCGCATACTACGATGGCGAAAATTTCGTTCGCAATCAGAGTTTCTTCAACCTCAGGGCTGATCGAGGACCCGCCGCCTCCGACATTACCCACTATTTCAGTGGCTCGTGGCTATATCAGATGCCCTCGCTTGCGAATCAGGCAGGAATCATCCGCCACACGATCGGAGGATGGCAGGCGACCGGCATGGTGAGGGCCCAGACGGGTCTGCCCGTGATCCTGACGCAGTCCTCGTCTACTCCGGGACAACGGGCCGAGTACATCGGTGGTAAAGCGACCCTGTCCAACTACAGAGAAACGCTTCAGTACGTCAATCCCGCGGCGTTTCAGAGGATACCTGTGTCGAGTGCATCGGGTGCGCCAATTCGGCCGGGTAATACCGGGCCCGGCTTCGTTCGCGCGCCAGGCATGTGGAACGTCGACTTCAGCCTCGCGAAGAACTTTTCGTTACAGGAAAAGGTTCGGCTGCAAATTCGGACCGACATGTTCAACGTGCTCAACCATACGAACTTGTCGGGCCTTCGAACGAGCATCAACGATATCTTCTTCGGTCAGCTCCTGAGCACAACGGGGGCCCGGATTGTGCAATTGAACGCGAGGCTGACCTTTTAGGGGAGTCCGCTTCAGAAGCTATACGTCTGGTAAAAGTACACGAGGCGTTGATCGAGACCAGGGGTCGTGTACTTCAGAAAACGGCCCGTAAAGAAATAGCCGAACCCGGCCCCCAGAGTCAGCGGACCACGCTTCCATGTCGCGAACAGGTCTGCTTCGCGGCCGAGGTGCGATCCGGCGGTTCCTGAAATCGATCGCGCAATCGGCCGGCCCTGGAGGTTGTAAGCAGCGTCAGTTGAGACCGCCAGCCATGAATCGTTGAACATCGTTGTGAGCGCCAGTTCCTTCGTCAACGCGTAGGTCGATGTGATCTTCACATTCCGAACGTTGCGCCAGCCAAGGAGGTCGGCGTGGCCGAGCTTGTCGTGCCCTGCCGGGTAGAGTTGGTCATAGGTTCCGCTACGATCCGCACGCCTGCTGCCCGAGGCGACCTTGTATTCCGCGACGGTGTCTAGCACGTGGTTAGCGAGCTGGGTCTTGAAACCCCACTGCGCAGCCCACGCATAGGCACGATGCGGCAGACCGCCGATTTCCCCCGTTTGCGCAATGGCTTCGCCGGTGAATCGCGTACTGCCCGTGAGTGGTGTCGCAAGCCGAAACCCGAATGAATTCGTCGCGAGACGCCCCACTCCCGTGAAGCCGCCGATGCGGTTTTGATCGTGCCGCAGGGCATAGAGGTCCAGCGTCGCACCAGCCCAAAGATCACCGAGAGTGTTGTACGTGCCCCACACCCGGTCGCCGAGAATGGGACGGTTGAAGCTGTTGCCGTTAGGTTTGATTGGGGATATGAAAAGCACTTCGAATCGATGCTTGCCGGCTCTCCAAGCAGCGCGGGCGAAGTCGTAGGTTCGCGCGGTGTAAGCCCATTGTGGGGCTCCGATCACGCGTGTATCCCCGTATTGGAGCATTCGGCGCCCAAGATCAGCCGTAAAACCCTTCTTTGCGGTTCCAAAAAACTCGGCGTATGCTTCCTGCAGATCGAATGGGTCCCGCATGGTGCCCGGTGCCGGTCGGCCCAGAAACGGTACCCGAGCGTCCTGCCCGAGAACGGAGATCCGCAACCAACTCGAGGGACGAACGATGATACCTACACGGGTGCGGATGAATTGACCGTGCAGATCGGACCCGTTTCCGAAATCCTGCTCGTTACGGAACTCGACCCGCGACCGAACCTCGAAGTGCAGTTCTATCCGGTCGCTAGTCTTTTCCTTGACGTGCTCGCTTAAAGCGGTCCCCGGATCGGTTGCGCGCGCCGGTGTACAAGTCGCAATCGCGACCGCAATCACTGCGTGGATCCCTGCTTTCACGTGTCGATCAGCCTATCACTACAAGTTCGTGGTCGAGAATCCGTATTACTCGAATCGGTAGATGAGGATGCCGTAGCCTACTCCGGCCTCGTCCGTTGTTCTTGCGTACTGAAAAGCCATGAAGCGTCCATCGGTGGAGACGACGGGGTTCGACGCCTTGCCGCCTTCAAAGTCGTTGAAGTGAGTCAGGCGCTTGAAATCCTTGCCTGTTCCATCCAGCTTCAGCTTCCAGATGTCGATGTTTCGCATGCCGCGCTCGCCGCCGAGCGTGTCGACCTGCCGATCCGCTTCGACCAGCGTGTATTTGCCATCGGGAAAAATCCCCTCAACTTCGTTGTACGTGCCGGGCGCCTTCGAAACGTTTTCGATCTTCCCCGATTGAATGTCGATGGTCATCACGGACGCGAGGCCTTTCGGTTCATAGCACGTCATCGTCATTTTCGTGTCGTTATCGAAGAAATCCTGCGCTTCCAGACGGCAGTCATTGCTGCGGCTCTCGTACACCATCTTCTTGTTCGTCAGACGTGGTTTGCCGCCTGTGACATCTACGTCCGCAACGAACATCTGTGACTGTTCCTTTGCAAGGGCCGCGTCCTGCGCCGATGTCACCGAGTAAGCGATTCGCATCTGCTTCTTAGAAACGGCCGCACCCTCGCTCATCTTCTGGTCGAGCCGGACCGGCTTCGAGCCAGGTGACTTGCTGAGAAACCAGAGCTCGTTGTCCTCGCGCCTGCTTGTCCGAATATCTTTGAAGCGCTCGGGACCGATCAGCAGATAATCACCCGAACTGAGATGCATAACGCGAAGAAACGCCGTCCCGGGCACATTACACGTAAGGCAGCGGATGATCCTGCTGTCGACATCGACAATGAACGCGTCTCCGAAGCTTTTGTTCATGAACGCGATCCGCCGACTGTCTGGTGAGATGTCGGCCCGCTCGCCGAAGTGGGTCAGGATTTGGATATTTTTCGGCAGGTGATCGAGCGGATCACCTTGCTTGCGCTGCGCCGTAAGGTTCAGGGACAAGAACAGTAACGCGGCTATGAATCGGTACACAACGTTTCTCCTTCGGCGACGTGGGTGTCTCGGTGAGATCAGCGAAGCCGGCATGCGTCTAATTTTAATTGCGTTCATCGCGTTCGCGATCTCCCGAACCGTTCGTAACAGGTTCGCTCTAGTTGAGACGGTTGACTGGTGTTGATCTGGGCGCTAGATTCGATGCGGGTTGGACGCTCGCAACGTGCAATTGGGACTTCGCTCCTTCTTTTGAGGCACTATGAACAACATCACACGGCGAACATTTACTGCTGCGACAATGGCCGGATCTGCTGCTGCCATGCAATCCGGGCCGCGCTGGACCAGCCCTGGGCAGAAGATGATCGGCATCCAGGTGGGTGCGGTGTCGTTTGTAGACGAAGGCGTCGAGCCCGTCCTCGACAACGTGCAGAAGTTGGGAGGCGTCAACACGCTGTTCGTGGCGACGTTCACGTACGGGCGGGGCATCGCGGGCCGTCAAGTGCCGGGTCAGCCGCTCCCCGATCACGGCAAACAGGAGTACGATACGGACTTTCGCGGTGGCAATTACACGAAGGTCCATCCGCAGTTCTATAGGAATACCGTCCTGAAAGACTTCCGTGCGAAAGACCACGGCGACTACGATGTGCTCGAAGCGGTACTCCCCGCAGCCAAGAAACGCGGCCTGAAGACCATCTGCTGGTACGAGGATGTCTGGCGAAACGACGTTCCGAATGTAGACAAGCTAAAAGAGAAGGACTTGTACGGCCGGCCGGCAAACACGCTGTGCTTCAACAATCCGGACCACCGAGGTTTCCTGACTGGTCTTACGGAAGATTACGTGCGTTCGTATGAGATCGCCGGCCTGATGTGGGGATCGGAGCGCCAAGGTGCCTTCTCAAATGCCCTTGGGGCGAGCCATGGAGGCCGCGGGCGGGACCCCGGACGGGTGACCTGCTTCTGCGAATTCTGCCAGAAACGCGCAAAGGCAGCGGGCATCAATCCGGAGCGTGCAAAGCAGGGCTATCTCGAACTGGAAAAGTTCGTTCGCGCCGGACGCTCCGGCACGCGGCCAGTCGACGGATACTATGTCACACTCTGGCGACTGATGCTTCGATATCCAGAACTGCTCGCCTGGGAGATGCTCTGGACCGACAGTCTGCGGGACACTTACAAAGCGATTTATCAGACCGCGAAGGAGGCCAACCCGAACGTCGGCGTGGGATGGCACATATGGCACAACAACTCCTTCAATCCGATCTACCGCGCCGAGCAGGACCTGCAAGCGATCGCTCCGGTATCGGACTTCCTGAAGATCGTCATCTACCACAACTGCGGCGGGGAGCGGCTGTCCTCCTATATCGACAGCGTGAGCCAGACGGCCTACGGCGATGTGCCCAAACAGGAGTTGCTGGACTTCCACTACCGGGTGATGGACTACAAGTCCGAAAAGCCCTTGGCCGACCTACCGAAAACGGGCTTGTCGTCCGAATACGTGCTGCAGGAGACCCGGCGCGCTCGAGCCGGACTTGAGGGAACCAAAACGCTTCTGTGGCCCGGGATCGACATCGATATTCCGACGGCGGCGACGAGCTCGAAGAGCACGCCCGAGGGAACGAAAGCCGCCGTCCTCGCTGCGTTCAAAGGCGGTGCGGATGGAGTGCTTCTGTCTCGGAAGTACTCGGAGATGAAGCTCGCGAATCTTCGTGGAGCCGGCGACGCCGTGCGCGAACTCAAGTTGGCCTGAGTTGCTGGATGCTACGCGGAAAGAACACGAGTTTCTGACGAGCACAGGTGTAGGGCGGTGCCGCCGGGCACGTCGTATCCGCAAGAGGATGCTTACGTCACGTACACGGCGGCGGGGAATCGAAGTAACGTTAGTTGGCAGGACCCAGCGCGGGGCCGCCCACTCCCGTTCCTTGACCGCCCGGAATGCTTCGGACCGGCTGGCCGGTGATCAAGGAGAGCTGCGCGGCCCCCTGAATCTCAGCGTCCAGTTTGGATGCTGCATCCAGGGCGGCGATCTTGGCTTTCTGCTCGGTCGTCAGCATGGTGGTCGCCTGCGCTGTTGTTTCGGTTCGGCCTGATTGACCGTCTTCCGGGCCGCGGCAATCTCGAGCATGAGATTGCCTAGAGCGAACGAGTCCGTACTTCCTTTCTCGAGGGCATCGCTCAACGCTTGCTCTTTCGCTAGCAAGTCCTGCTGGACGGGCTGCACGGCTTGCTGCGCGTTCTGGTGGATGGTTGTGAGTGCGGTGACTTGGGCGTCCGGAAGACCGACGGAAGCCTTCACCTTCACCACCGAAAGCACGTCCGTCGACGGAGGTGCTGCCGGATTGACTCTGACGGGCGTCTGGGCAAAGCCCAGGGCGACTGTAAAAAGAATGGAAATAATCGATTTCATATGTGGGTCTCCTTATGACCTACGAGCCGAGTATGTGGCGGAGACCCCGGATTGTTGATTAAGGTTGAGCTAAAGCGGTTTTACATTGCTTAACATTCGGTCTAATTCGAGGCATCGGAGGCTATACTCAGTCCAGCATGATGCGGAAAATAAGCCTGGAGAATACGGCGCTTGAAGCGGCTCTGGGCTGACCCTCTGCGGTATGCTGATTGCGCTGGCGATTCTGCAGTACCGCTGGATTGGGCAGGTGAGCGAGGCGGAGCACGAGCGGCTCGACAGAGGGCTGCAGTCGTCGGCCATGCGTTTGGCGCAGGATTTCGACGGCGAGTTGGAACGGCTCGCACAAATGCTCAACCACACGAGCCCTCCGCACGACGCGAAGCCAGTCGCCATAACTGAATACCATGCCCGTCTGGACTACTGGCGCGAGAGGGCGCGCCATCCGCGCATCGCCAAGCAGGTATTTCTAGCGGAGGATGCCGCACTTCCCGCCAGTTTGCGGCCGCTCGCGGCGTGTCTAAACGAGATGTCGGAGCCTCCGTTCCCTATCTGGGCGGACGGCGATGTCCCCGCGTTGGGCTTCCCTCGCGTTCGTCGCAATCAAGCAGACCACACCGATGTGAATGGCTGGTTGATCGTGGAATTGGACTTACCGTATATCCGCAGCAACGCGCTACCGGAGATCATCGCGCGCGACTTCGGGCCGGACTATGTCGTGCGCATCGTCAATCGTCGAGGCGCGGTAATCTTTGAAACCGATTCGAACGTTCGCCTTACGGAAAAGGACAAAGTTGGATCGCTGCTGGATTTGCGCCCCGGGCGGCTGGGCGTCCGGCATTTTCGATCGGTTTTGGAGATAGCCTCCAAAAGCCTCTCGCTCCGCCTCCCCAGGACCGGTTTGGAAACCGCCGATAAACATCCAAGGCAGGATCAAGTCAATAGGCGCGCCCAGCTTTACGGCCCAGGCAAGGCGGACCAAGAACGGCGAACCTGAGCGGGATGCGGGCGCCTGGCAAGTGCTTGCGGCTTACTCTGGAGGCTCGCTCGATGACGTTGTGGCTGCGGTGCGCTGGCGGAATCTGGGGGCGAGCTTCGGGATGCTGGCGCTCACAGCCGCGAGCGCAGTGATGCTGCTGCTTTCGACGCGCCGCGCCCGAAGCTTGGCTCAGGCGCAAATGGAATTTGTGGCGGGCGTGACGCACGAACTGCGCACGCCGCTGGCGGTGATCGGCGCAACCAGTCAGAATCTTGCGGAAGGAGTGGCTGCCTCCGGTGACCAAGTGCGCCGATATGGCAGGACGATTCACGATCAGGGCCGGCGCTTGACGCAGACGATCGAGCAGATTCTGCGGTTCGCAGGTATCTCGTCGGGCCGGTTCGAGATTCACCCGCAACCCGTGCAGGTGCCGATCCTGATTGACGAGGCGATAGCCGACTCGCAGCCGGAGTTAACAGCCGCGGGTTGTGTGCCGGCGCTGGACATCGAGACGGGATTAGCGGAAGTGAACGCCGACGCCCCCGCGATGGTGCATTGCCTGAAAAACCTGATGAACAATGCGGCAAAGCACGGCTGCGGAGCGCCACTGACCGTGCGGGCGTCGCAGGAGGAGGGGCGAGTGAGAATTTCCGTTGAGGATGGAGGGCCCGGCATCGATCCCGTGGACCTGCCGCATATTTTTAAGCCGTTCTATCGAGGGCGGCGAGCGATCTCGGAGCAGATTGAAGGAAGCGGACTGGGACTGAGTCTCGTCAAGAAGATCGTAGAGGCCCACGGAGGAACGATCGAGGTATCAAGCAAGGGCGGCCGGGGTGCGCAGTTCACACTGAAGTTGCCCATTGCCAAGGGTGTGTGACGATGGCGCGCATTTTACTGATCGAAGATGAGCCAGGCCTGGTAATGGCGCTCGCCGATCGTCTGCGCATGGAGGGCCATGAAGTGGACGACGCCGCGGACGGAGTGCGCGGGCTGGAGGCAGCGCTCGACGGCGGCTACGATCTGGTGCTTCTGGATGTGATGATGCCGCGAAAGAACGGCTTCGATGTTTGCCGTGGAATTCGCGAACGCGGGTTAAGAGTGCCGGTGTTAATGCTCACGGCCCGCGGGCAGGTAGTAGATAAAGTAGTCGGCCTGGAAATTGGCGCGGATGACTATGTGACTAAGCCTTTCGACATGATGG
>DASQVJ010000774.1:0-6097 GCA_035640835.1 Bryobacteraceae bacterium | reverse complement strand
CGTCTTGATGTGGCGAGCGGAGATAATCGCCATCGCCGCAACGATACCGTTGGCCACGACCACCGGACCCGACTTTACCTGAATTCCGTAGGCAATCCACAGACACGCCGCCAGTGCCTGGACACGTCGCAGGACTTGCGGTGCTCGAAAGAGATACGAGGTCGCAAACACCGCGGTTGCGACCCAGCCTATCCACTCTGTCATTAGCAAGTCCTACGCGACGGCGTGCGTTACCCCATCGGTCGATTGATGGAAGGACAGCCAATCGGTCCTGACGCGATCCCACTCATGCAGCGTCAGTCCATATGACGCAAACAGTTCGCGGATTCTGGCGGAGTTCCAATGCAGTAGATCTTCCAGGATTGGTACCAGAACGCTCAGTGCGTTGTCGCTTAGCACTGTGCGTTTGGCGATACGAGTCAGATACTTTGCTTCGGAGACTGCGATTGTGTAGCCCTCACATCCGTTGACGTGCTGCATCACCGAAAGATCCGAGCTTCCATCACCCATGTAAATGGTGTCGTTCGGTGCTACCTTGTGGGCCACTTCCAGGCTCTTCAACACACGAACCTTCCCATAGCCTGCGGACACCTGCGAGATGGCAGCGATCTCTCCGGAACTGTGATCAAATTCCAACTCTGTACCAAAGATGTGGTCCGGCGGCACAATGCCTTCCAGAGCCGACTCCACAACGTCCTGCGGTGCTGCGGAAATCACATAGAAAGAAAAACGACATCCTTCGAGCTGCCCGCTCAGAATCTCGACGAGCAGCGTAACGTTCTTCTTGAGGCGAATCCGCTTTCCTACTTCGGTCAAGTGTTCTTTGCGAACCCTGCGGAATTCAGGATCGTGCCGCAGCAAGTACGCTAGCTCAGCACCCTGTTGCACCAGGCCGATCTTCGCGAGTCCCGCTACCTTCTCCTCGAAATTGTGCACACCCAGCATCTCGGCGAGGATGATTCCAGAGTCATTGAAGCTCAGCGTCTGATCGAAATCGCTGGCCACCAGAAACTCTCGCTTTCGGTCGATCTGATTTGTCATAAACGAACTCCTCATGCTGAAAGTTGTAATGTCGACTCATCTCGATAACTCAGTACGGGGAGTCAGTGCATACGCCACTTCTTTGGATGACCCATCGACAGAGCAGGTTGCACACGGCACGGCGTAAGCTGTAATATCAGGCGGCGAAATGAGTGGACCGATGAGACTTCCGAAATACCAGCAGGTGATCGAAAGCCTCGAGACGGCCATCGCTAACGGGAAATACAAGCCCGGCGCTAAGCTACCGAGCGAGAGCGTCCTCGTTAAACAGTTCAAGACTTCACGGATAACAATCGGTCGCGCACTGCGCGAGTTGCAACAGAAGGCGCTGATCGAGCGGCGAGCGGGCTCGGGCACGTACGTACGGTCGAGTCAGCTCAGTGAGCCTAGCTGGCTGTTTGGTCTATTGATCCCGGATCTTGGTGAAACGGAGATTTTCGAGCCGATTTGCGAAGGCATGGTGGGACTGACGGCAGCCAAGCCATATGCTCTCCTTCGAGGGAACACGATGAGCGGCACGACCAGTAAGGAAGAACAGGCGCGCCAGCTCTGCGAACAATATGTTGCCAGGGCTGCGTCTGGAGTGTTCTTTGCTCCACTCGAACTGACGCCCGCAAAAGATGAGACGAACAGGCAGATACTGGCAGCACTGGAAACGGCTCGCATTCCAGTGGTTCTGCTGGATCGTGGCGTGCCCGAGTATCCGCACCGAAGCGCGCAGGATCTGGTCAGCGTGGACAACCGGCGGGCGGGTTACCTGGCAGCCGAGCACCTGCTAAAACTGGGCTGCAAACGAATCGCGTTCGTCGCGCATCCGCATTCTGCATCAACAGTGGAGGCTCGAATCGCAGGCTATCGAGAGGCTCTGTTTATCTATCGTGGGGCGATGGACAGGGCGTTGGTCGCGTATCTAAATCCAGCTGATTCCAGTGCTGTCGCCGATTTGATGGGGAGAGCCAAGCCTGACGCTTTTGTGTGTGCGAACGACCGCACTGCCGGACTTCTCATGCACAGCCTGATCGGCTTGGGTCACAGTGTCCCTCGACAGGTTCGCCTGGTAGGCATTGATGACGTTCGGTATGCGAGCCTCCTCCCGGTTCCACTCACAACGGTGCGCCAGCCCTGTCGTGAAATTGGAGAAGTCGCAATGGCTGCGATGATTGAGCGCATGATGCGTCCACAACTGCCGGCGCGTGAAATCCTGCTCGATTGCAAGCTGGTTATCCGAGAGTCTTGCGGCGCGAACGCGGGCTAGGAACGGCCGATGAAGACTCCGGTGAGAAAGACCAGAACTCCTCCAACGACGACCTGCAGGGCCGCATTGAAGAGTGGTGTGTCCATGTATCGATGCCGGATGTAGCTGATGGTTGCGAGTTCGACCGCGACGACAGCCACGGCCACAGCCATCGCGATCTGGAAGTCGTGGATGAGAAACGGCAGAGTGTGTCCAATTCCGCCTGCGGTCGTCATCAATCCTTCGATGAGTCCACGCAGCCATGGGTGACCACGGCCGGTTAGTGTTCCGTCGTCGGAAAGGGCCTCGGCGAAGCCCATCGAGATGCCGGCGCCAAGCGACGCAGCCATGCCGACCAAAAACGCTTCCCAGCTGTTCCGTGTTGCGAATGCGGCTGCGAACACGGGTGCGAGAGTCGAGACGGAGCCATCCATTAGGCCGGCGAGTCCGGGTTGTACGACTTGCAACACGAAGAGCCGCCGGGCCTTTTCCTTTTCGTCGTGCCGTGTCTCGGGTGTGAGTTTCTCCTGTTCCAACGTCGTGGCAGTCCACACGTGCTCTCGTTCGGCATCCGCCAGGTCGTCCAAGAGCTCACGGGTTTGTGCATCGGTGACGTTCGCAGCAGCGCGCTCGTAGAATCTCCTGGTTTCGAGCTCGATGGCTTCGACGTGCTTTCGAACCTTATCGATACCGAGAGGGCGTATGAGCCACAACGAGGGGCGTGGAACGAAGCCGCGGACATCGGTGCGGCGGATCAGGGGAATGTGGTCACCGAAGCGTTGGCGATAAAGAGCGATCAAGCTCGCTCGATGCTCGGACTCCTCGGCTTGCATTCGCTTGAAGACTTCAGCGGTTGCAGGATACTCCTCTCTGAAGGCGTCGACTAGATCCGCGTAGATTCGGCTGTCCTCTTCCTCCAAAGAGATCGCCAATGCCAATATCTCCTGCTCATTGAGGTCCTTGAAGTTTTTCGTCATTCGTCAACCGATTTGGTGTAAGAAGCAGTTGCCGCTCCTGCTTGTCCGATGGGAAATGCAGGACGAGAGTTGCTACTACTTTGGTCGGCGAATTGCCATGAAAGCTGACTGCTTCTCAGACAGACATGTGTGTTTTCCAAACAGTCCGCGCACACCTCAGGTGCGTTTGGAACGCGGTACGTGGCCGTGATGGTGGCCGTCTGTTTGCACGGCTAAACGCATCTTGCTCAATGCAGGAAGAGGAAGGTTATGACTACGATTGGATTGATCGGTGCCGGACGGATCGGCAGCCAACTAGCGCGTCTGGCGGTAGCACGGAACTACCAGGTCGTGCTCAGCAACCGGCGCGGGCCGGAGACTTTGTCGGTTCTGGTCGAGGAACTCGGGCCGCTGGCGCGTGCAGGCACAGTTGATGAAGCGGCAAAGGCCGGAGATATCGTCGTGGTTTCGATTCCGCTGAAGAACTATCGCTCGGTCCCGGTGGAACCACTGGCGGGGAAAATCGTTATCGACACGAATAACTACTATCCCGAACGTGACGGCCATATTCCTGAGCTCGATAAGGAATCGACCACCACGGCTGAACTCTTACAAGCGCACCTGCCGACGTCGAAAGTGGTGAAGGCTTTCAACCATATCTACGCAGCTGCGCTGACAACTGATGGACAGCCGCGTGGCACAAAGAATCGGCGTGCGCTGGCAATTGCGGGCAACGATCAAGAAGCGAAGGCGGTCGTCGCACGCCTCATTGACGAGTTCGGCTTCGATACGGTAGATCTCGGTCCGCTGAACGAAGGGTGGCGGATCCAGCGTGACACACCGGGCTATGGTCCGCGCCGCACCGCGGATGAATTGCGCCGGGACCTCAATACAGCCAAGAGGACCGCGCATGTGGAAATTTAGCACCCTCTGACGTCCGGCTCGCCCTGCTTGACGTTGTGGCTTGAATCAGTGTTGCTCATCACATATTTTTTTGAGTACAGGATTGCAGGCTTTTGGAATCAACGGATAGAAGGAGGCTAGACATGAACGTTGGACGTATACACGTAGCAGTCTCTTCGACCCTGGGAATAGCGGTGGTCGCGTTCGGTACGTTGCTCGCCCAGGATGGGGCTGATAAGCCGTCGAGTTACCTGCCGGTGGTGATCAATGAAGACTTCGCGAGCATAATGTCGCGCATGAGTAATGCGAAACCCGGCATTATGCAAAAGCAACAGGCACACCTGCAAGAACGGTACGACTTGAGCGACAAGCCGGCTCCTGGAGTCACCATGTTTCGAGGCAAGCCTGTGCAGGGCGGGGTCCGGGTGAAGCTACGCGGCGGGGCGACTTGGGACAGCCTCGCCAAGATGACCCCGGAACAGGTCCGTGAGCAGGACGTCTTCCCGATCGGCTTCATGCCGTTGCCCCACCCTAACCAGGGCGAGGGCGGCATGGTCTTTCCGAAGTTCCACATCGAGGAAATCAAGAAGCAAGAGGGTCGCGATCTCACTCGGTTTGACCTGGACTTCGATTTTCCCGACCACATCCTTCCAGAGTTCCCACCTCCACTCTTTCTGACGACTCGTCCCGACCTGGGAGATGTTTCAAAGGGAAAGCTTGTCACGATTGACAACTTCTTCGAGCTTTTCAACGGTGTCCTGAATCCGAAGCAGATTGAAGGATTGCGTCTTCTCGTCACGCCCTTCCCGCAGCAGCAATTCAATGAAACGAAGGATCGCCGTACCGAGCGTCCGCATCGGGGCGTGACCTGCTTCGATTGCCACGTCAATGGACACACGAATGGAGCGGCTCACCTGGTCGGCGACATTCGACCACAAGAATTCCGCCATCGAATCGAGACACCGTCTTTGCGCGGTGTAAACATACAGCGGCTTTTCGGATCCCAGCGCTCGCTCAAGACGGTAGAAGATTTCACGGAATTCGAACAACGAGCGGCCTATTTCGATGGTGATCCGGTAATCGCGACAAAGAAAGGTGTCAATATTCTCGATCGCGGCAGCCAGGTCCACTTTATGGCCGAGTTTCAGGAGTTGCTCGATTTTCCTCCGGCTCCCAAGCTGAGTGTGGTCGACGGGATGTTGGACCCGAGGAAAGCGTCCGCAGAGGAACTGCGGGGACAGCAGCTCTTCTTTGGAAAAGCGAAATGCAACGTGTGCCATCCGGCCCCGTACTATACCGACAACCTGATGCACAATCTGCAGGTGGAGCGCTTCTACAAAATGCAGAAGCTCAACGGCATCATGGCGGCGTCCGATGGTCCCATCAAGACGTTCCCACTGCGGGGAATCAAGGACTCGCCACCTTATATGCACGACGGCCGGTTGCTCACGCTCGACGACACGGTGGAATTCTTCAACATCGTGCTGGAACTCAAACTCACGCCTAAGGAGAAATCGGAGCTGGTCGCCTTCATGAGGGCTCTCTAAAGGGTGGTCTGGGCCTCCGTGAGCCCCGCGCAGCACGTTTTTGACGAAACGAAGCCAAACTCACGTAAGTGGCTTTTAATCAGCCACTTCCGCAGTAAAGGAGGCCGGTCGCGCACGAGTCAGCGACTTTTGGAGGGTGCTCCTCATCCGTAAGGCATGACCCCTCGTTTGTTTGGTCGCAGGTGGCTCCTCGGGGTGCTACCTTTCTGTTTAGCGCGGGGGAGTCACTTGTCGGGTCGAGAAGCGAAGATAGTCGCGCCAGAGAAGTTCGTTTTTACGGACGATGGGATCTTCCCGAACAGTGCACTACCGTTGCTTGTTTATCGACAGGTGTTCGATCCAGGATCGAAGGACTTAGCGTCTGTCTTTGAGCACCGATTAGCGGCTAACGATTGGAGCGGATCGTGGCGTAACGG
>DASQVJ010000773.1:0-7312 GCA_035640835.1 Bryobacteraceae bacterium | reverse complement strand
GGGTCAGGAGAGGCCGAGCTTCGCAGCGGAGGGGTCGGGCTGATGGCGGCCGTGGCCGTCCACAAGCTGCCGGAGGCGTTCGCTTACGGCGCCATCCTGCGCGCGGCATTAACGAACAACTGGAAGACTTACGTGTTCGCTCTGGGACTCCAGGCATCGATGCTGATCGGTGTCGGGCTGCACCGTCATTTCGCGCTGTCGCTGGATCCGGTGGTGCTGGAGGTTGCGCTTACGCTGGCGGGCGGCATGTTTCTCTACCTCGGCGGTCACGCGGTGCACGCGGAGTGGCGCCGGCGGGTTACCTCACATACGCACGCTTAGGCCCGCTCAGCTTGCGTATTTTGGATCTCGACTTGCGGCCGCTGGCGGTGCCAATTCGTTGCTTTTTGAAAAGCTGTGCCTAGATGAACGATCATGTTCTCGGTAAATGGACGGCTAACCAACTGTATGGCGATCGGCATTTTATCGGCAAATCCGGCCGGCAGCGATATCGCGGGGAGGCCCGCAAGGTTACCCGCGGGGATGAGGCCGCGCATGCCTGTGTTGGCAGGCTGAGACCCACCGGCCGTGGCTGCGGGTCCGTCCAAAGGCTCGCTGACTTTGGGGGCGATGCCGTAGCGTGACGGAGCCAGCAGGACGTCGACGTCCCTGAGCACGCGCCGAAGCTCCTGTTGCATGATCCGGCGTACTCGCATGGACTTCAAGTAGTCGTGAGCAGGAATTTCGAGGCCTGCTCGTAAACCTGCGACCTGCTTGGCGTCGGCGAGCTGATCAATGCGACCGTCGCGAATGATGGGCTCGAAGATGCTGGATCCTTCCGCTGTGATCACGGTGCCCGTCACGACTCCGAAAGGCAGGTCGGGCAAGCGCGTCTCGATCATCTGGGTCCCGAGAGAGCGGAAAGCCGCGAGAGCCTCTACGAAGGCCTGGCGGCAATTGGCATCCGGCAAGGTGTCAAAGTCGGCGGGAGCGAACCCAACCTTTATGTCTTTCAAAGCACGACCATACTGAGGCGTGTAGTAGAAGCCCTTGCCCGCAGTGCCTGGGTCTTCGGGGTCCTTGCCGGCGATGACTTGCAGGACCAGGGCGCAATCTTCCGCGCTGCGACACATGGGCCCGAGCTTATCCATGGTCCATGAAAGTGCCATCGCGCCATAGCGGCTGACGAGACCGTAGGTGGGCCGGAGTCCTGTGACACCGCAGAAAGCGGAGGGCGTGAGGATAGAGCCTGAGGTCTCTGATCCGATCGCGTACGGGACCAGACCCGCCGCCACCGCGCTACCGGAGCCGCTCGAGGAACCTCCACTCCATCGCGATCGGTCCCAGGGATTGAGACCTGCACCGAACAGCGAGGCGCTGGCCAGGCGATAGCCACCGCCCCCGGCCAACTCCACCATCGCGAGTTTCCCGATGAGCAGGCCGCCGGATTTGCGGATCTTCTGTACGACACGGGCATCGTAGTCGAACACCTGGCCGGCGAAAGGTTTTGCACCCCAGGTGGTCGGATGTCCCTGAACGGCGAGCAAGTCCTTGACGGCATACGGAATGCCTTGGAGCGGGCCGCGGTAGCGTTCACGCTGAAGGTCATCATCCACGTCCTTGGCGGCGCGAACCGCCTCCGATCGAAGTGACAGGGCCAGCGCGTTGTACCTGGGTCCATACTGCTCGAGTCTTTCACCGAAGGCGCGCGTCAACTCCAGTGCGGAGAATTTACGCGAGTGTAGGCCCTCGCTTAGCTCCGAGATGGTGGCAAAGAAGATGTCCGTGTCCGCCATGGCTAGGGCCGGAACACGAAGGTTGGTTCTGTCGCCATCGGGATCGAGAATTTGCTGAGCGACTCGCTGTTTCGCTCAACCTGTTGACGCGCGGCCGTAAGGAAATCCGTACCAGCGGTTGGCGCGGTGGCAGGTCCGGGTGGAGTTGCCGGCGTTTGAGGATTCTTAACGGCCTGGGCCAGCAGTGGACTGCCGGCGAGTGCCGTCGTGATCGCACGTCTCGAAATGCGCGATTTCATAAGCCTGATTGTACCGTCAGTAGTGTCCCAGGGCCTCGAGCGCTGCTTTCTCCATAGCGGGCTGAGGAGCGTTCTCGCCAGTCCAGATAGTGAACTGATGGGCCGCTTGCACCAGGAACATCTCGAGCCCGTTTATGACATCGGCGCCCTGCTCGCGAGCTCGCTTCAGGAGCGCTGTCTCGAGCGGGTTGTACACCATGTCGAACACGAGGTCGCTCGGGATGTCACCCTCAAAGAAGCATTCGTTCACGTATGGATACATGCCCAAGGGCGTGGCGTGCACCACGGCGTCGAACCTGCGTAACGCGAGCTGTTCCTTTAGCAGCGGCTCGGCACCGCTGACTTTCGACAAGGCTCGCACGCGGTCCGGATTGCGTCCTACCAGCGCAACCTTGGCTCCGGCATCGGTAAGAGCAAACGTCGCGCCGCGTGCCGCACCGCCATTTCCGACCACGAGAATCGATGACTTCGATAGTCGGATCCGTCGGCCCAGCGGACCCGTGATCCCTTCCACGTCAGTATTTGTTCCTCGCCAACGGCCTGCCTTGCGCCAGATGGTATTGACGGCGCCGATCCGCCTTGCCAGAGGGTCGACCATATCCAGGTAGCGGATCACCTTCTGCTTGTGCGGAATGGTAACGCTGGCGCCTTGCACACCCAGCGCCTCGGCCATGGTGAAGAAGTCTTTCAAGTGCGGCGGATGCACCAGGAACGGAAGGTAGATGGCATCGAGCCTTTTCGACTGGAACGCCCGGTTATGAACGGCGGGCGAAATCGAGTGGCGCACGGGATCGGCGATGACGCCGTACACTTTGCCGGCTTTCGTGAACTTGTCGATGCGATACAAGGTGCGAAGCAGGCGCGCGCACATCTGTCCGGCGGCTGTACCTTCGGCAGCATTTGGAGCCGCGTAGGTGTAAGTGCCTCCCCAGGACGGCGACAGGACCCTGGTGGGAAATCCGATCTCGCCCATCGCGAGCAGGATGAAGTGGCTCTTCGGATGCGCTTTGGCCAGCGCCTGGATCTTGGCCATGTCGCTCGGCTTGCGCGCCGTGGTGACGATTTTATACGCGTCGGCCGGAACCTTCGTCATACGACGAAAGACGGGCTCGAGCGCGGGGGTCGATTCGTAATTGTGATACGAGAGGATGAAGCAGGTGCGTCCTCGAAGCGCTTCGAGTTTCACGCCAACGGCTTCGGCGCTCTCGACCTCGACATCCACTGCGCGTGCACCGGCATCCACGGCGCTCTCAAGCAGACGAATTTGCTCCTCGACACTACCGTTGAAGCGTCCTCGATTCTGGTGGCGGCGACAGGTAGCCAGGAGCGTGACCTCGGGGTGCTCCGAGACGAACTGACGTATCGCCTGGAGGCCATCCTCAGGCCTCGAGAGGTAGTCGAGCCGAAATTCAAGGAAGCGTTCCCCTGCTTCCACTTCGTGCCGGGCATGGTCCAGCAGTTTCGCCGTCTCCGGAAAGCCCAAGGCAATACAAATCTTCGGGAGCGGTGTTCGCAGCGCCATCTAAAGGGGACTTCAGGATATCATTCCGTTTCCCGGTGACGCGTCAGTCCCCTGCTCTACTTCTTTTGGTGCCAGCTTCGATTTCCAGGCGTCAAGGATGGCGGCGGTCTGAGCAGTGGCAATGCGAGCGCATCCACCATCACGTGCCTGTAGGGCGAGGTCGAGGTTGATCACTCCTCCTGCCGCGCGCAGGGAGATTCGCTCCTTGAGAAGCGGCGTGAGCAGTGCAAGACTTGCCGGTTGATAGGGGAGGCTGAAGTAGGCCGCTTCGATGCGCTTGGCGATCTTGAGCGTGATAATCTTCAGGTCGTCAGGCAACGCAAAGCGACCAAGGCTGACCTTGAACGTTACACCTTCCTCGAGGCAGGACTTCGCCATCTGCATCAGTTCGGTCTCGATGTACTGAAACTGCCGCGAAAGCAGCTTTCCGATGTTCGGGAGCATCTCGATTTCACGAGCGCCACGACGCAGCAGGTCGCGCCCTTCATAGAGCTTGGCTGCCGTGGTACTCGAACCATCAGGATAACCGACAGCGGTCGCGACCGGAATACGATTGCGGGTGAATCGCACTGCTTGCTCCACATCGGCGGGTCGCACGACTAAGGCCGCAACTCCGTACTCTTCGGCAATGCGGCAGCCTTCGTAAAGATCGTCGTCCGTAAGTTCCGGTGCCAGCAGGACGTGCTCAATGCGCGCGGCTAACCCTTCGTACGTCTCTTGCGGCTCTTGCTGGTCTTTTTGGCCTTCTGCTGCGCCTTGCGGAGCGATGGCTCCGGCACGAGCGTCTTCCCCGCTCCCGACATCGTCGCTTCGCTCTCGGCGTCCTTCGGTTTGGCCATCATCCATAACGTTCCCCATTCTCTCAACTGCGTACGGGTGTCCTTGTTCCCTGCCAGCCAGTCCTCATGATGAAAGTTCGCGAAATAGCCTTCGCCTTTCTCCATTTCATCGAGATCCCCGAGCGCGATGTTCAACCCCATGGGCTTGTTGCCAAGCTCTGACGAGTAAAAGACTCCAGGCTCGATTTCGAGGCAGGGATTGAAGTTGATGGCCCACTCGATGATATATCCCTTGCCGTTGGGCTTAGGCTTCGCCACCGCTTCCATCGACTTGTCCTCGATCCACTTGCGATAGGTGGCCCAGGCTGCGGGATTGCGGCGCGGCTCGCCTTCGAGGAGTCCGCCTGTGCCGATGCCGCCTAATCGAGATTTCGTGAGGTTCACCACCATCTGCCAGGATGAGCCGTTGCCGGCAGCCGACTCGTCACCCGTCCACTTGTTGGTTGCGTTGATGAGCACTTCCATCTCGTCGCCGAACCATGGGAACCCTTCGGGCGTCAACTCGTGCGCATTCGGATTGTTCTTGGGAAGCCAACGTTCCGTGTCAATCCCGTAGAGCACGTCATCGGTGACATCGAAAACAAAGTAGAGGCGCTTGCCGTCATGCTTGACTGCGGCGTGCAGAGACAGATCTTTCGGATCGGTGGTGGCTTTGAACTGTGGCGTCCAGCCACTGACACCCCAGAACTGAGTCGCATCGTCCCACTCGCCCGGTGAGACGGTGCCATCCAACTCTGGAGTCTTGCCTGGAAACGCGTGAAGCACTCTTGGTGCATCCGCGGCCCCTAACGCCGCGGCGAGCAGCACCGTGAGCCCAAGGAGCTTCACTTACCGTTTTCTCCTGCTGCTGGTCGAGGTGGCTGAGGCTGAGGGAACACTCAGCCCCAACGCGCGCCGTGCATCTCGTGCCTTGGGAGCCACTTCGCTCTTTGGATACTTCTGGATGACGTTCAGGAACTCCTTGCCGGCCTCGGTCCGTCGACCGGACTTCAGCAACGCCATGCCCTTCATGTACGTCGCATCGGCCATCTTGGGGTTCTCCGGATACTTGGTGAGCACCGTGTCGAAGGACTTGATGGCGTCGTCGTATGCGCCCTTGTTGTAGTAGATCTGGCCGATGTAGAAGAGGGCATTCGGAGCGCGATCCGTATTCTCGAAGTAGCGCAGATATTCGGTGAAGCCCTGCATCGCAAGATCGAGATTTCCTCCGGTGAGGTCGCGCAGTGCCGAATCGTACAGCTGGGAGGACGACAGACCGGGAGGCGGTGTCTCCGGCCCGCTGGTCGTCGAGCCGGCGGCAGGGCCCGCGCCTGGAGGAGCCGGACGAACCTCCATCATCTTGAACGAATTTCCGAGGTCCGTGATCTGCGAGTTGAGCTTGCTCACTCGGGTGTTCAAATCCTCGACAGCCGTGCGCAACGCCTGCACGTCGCCATTTACGGAGTCCATCTTCGAATTCAATGACGCTACAGGACCTGAGACACCCTTCAACTGGTCAGCGACGCGATCGCGTAAACCGCTTTCGAGTACAGCGACCGCCGTATTGATGCGATTGACGGAATCGTAGGTCTGCTGCACCTGGACTCCCATCGCACCCAGCTTCTCGTCGACCGTGCGCTGCAAGGTGCGGATCTGCTCCTGCATAGCTGCGACGTCCCGCTGCAACTCTACGATCTCGCGCTTTTGTGCCGCGACTGGCAGTACGGAGGCAATCGCAAGAATGGAAACAATAGCGAACTTCATGAAGACTCCTTGGGGGAGAATGGGCCGGACAGAATCCGGCCCGTCATTCTCGGACTACGGCTGCGCAACAAAGTGAGCTCGGCGATTCCGCTGCCAGCAGCTCTCATTCGCTTCGGTACACTCCGGGGCTTCTTTTCCTCGGGCAACGACTCTAAGACGCTCCGCCGGGACACCCAGTTCCTGCAGGAACTCCCGGGCAGCGGTTGCACGGCGATCGCTGAGGCCGAGGTTGTACTCTGCCGATCCGCGCTCGTCTGCGTGACCCTCGATGATCACGGTGCCGGACGGGAACTGACCAAACAGGGTCTTGAGCACATCCGCGTCCTTGGTCAGCGCGTTCCGCGCATCCTCGCGAATATCGCTCTTGTCGTAGTCGAAATAGGCATCTTGCAGGCTATTGCGGACGATCTCTTCAAACGACTGGGTTCGGTCCGACTTTGGCGGATTCGCGGTCGCGCTGACCGGCGCAGCGACATTGACGCTTGCCGTGGCGCGTGCCTCGCCTCCGGGACCGACGGCAACCAACTCGTAAGTTGTGTTGGCCGACGGAAACACGCTTCGATTACCGGATGCATTCACATTACCGACATTCGGAACAATGCTGACGGTGGTAGTTTCACCCTTTACTGCCCAGCGAAGCGTTGCTGCGGAACCACGCTCCACGGTTCCCGGCTCGGCTTCGAATGCTTCGATCACCGGACGCTCCGCCCTCGGCGCGCTCGGCGGTGGCGGTGGCGGCGGTGCCGCTGCTACTGGCGGTTTCTTCCGGCACCCTGCTCCGGCCAACGCCAAAGTGAATGCCAGGGCCAATACGAGTTTCCGTTTACTGTTGATTGAACTTCCCATTCTCTCCGTTCTCTCCCTTCCTGATAGGTGAGCACCCTCTCTAGTCAAGTTTTAAACTCTGCTGTGCCTACTTCGTCCAGACAGGCATTTCGTTGCTACCCTGCGTGGTGAGCTGCCGAACTTGCGTTCCGTCGGCAAGCATCGTGTAGATCTGCGAGTTCCTTCCAGCTTTCCTCGCAAACGCTATGTGACGGCCATCAGGCGCCCAGGTTGGATTCTCGTTACGACCCGCTCCGTGCGTGAGCTGGACGTACTCGCCGGTCGCCACGTCCATCACAAAAATATTGAAATTTCCAGGTTCAAATCCGCGTGTCCACGCGAACGCAATGTGCTGACCATCTGGATGCC
>DASQVJ010000772.1:0-10293 GCA_035640835.1 Bryobacteraceae bacterium | reverse complement strand
CCGGCGAGTACACAGTGGAGGTTCAGGCGCCCGGTTTTCGCCGCGAGCGCCGAACCGGAATCCTGATCCAGATCGGGCAGCAGGCCCGTGTCGACGTCACGCTCGCGGTGGGCGATGTACAACAGACCGTCGAGGTGACGTCGGCGGCGCCGCTGCTCCAGACCGAGAACGCTACGCTCGGCGGTGTCGTGAGCCAGGAACGAATCGTAAATCTGCCGTTGAACGGACGTTCGTTCACGCAACTGGCTGCTCTCACGCCGGGCGTGCGCGCAGTGGATCCTTCGCAGTTCACGGCGAGCACGGACGGATCGCGAATTATTGCGAACGGCGCGAGAGACATCTGGATGCAGGTGAACCTGGATGGCGTGACGATGGTCAACAACCGCAGCAACTACGTCACGCTATATCCATCGATCGACGCACTCCAGGAATTCAGGGTTCAGAGCGGGAATTACTCAGCAGAGTACGGCGGAAACGCCGGCGCCAACATCAATCTGCAGTTGCGCTCAGGGACGAACCGGTTCCACGGCAGCGCGTTCGAGTTTCTTCGAAACAACGCATTTGACGCAAGAGGTTACTTCCGTCCGAGCCCGCTACCGCAGGATGTCCTGAGGCGCAATCAATTCGGCGCCGTAGTCTCGGGTCCGATCTGGAGAGACAAGACATTCTTCATGATGGGTTATGAAGCGATCCGTTCCAAGCGCGAAAGCGCCGGAACGAGCATTGTGCTCACGGCGGCTGAGCGGGCCGGTAACTTTTCCGGTTCGACGACACCGATCATCGATCCACTCACCGGAAACCCCTTCCCGGGAAATCTCATCCCCGCTGAACGTCTCAATCCGGTCTCACGAAACATTATTCAGTCCTATATGCCACTGCCGAACACGACGGGGACCGTGAATTATAGCGGCGTGACTTCCGGCGAGCTGAAGACAGACCAGGGCCTGGTGCGGCTGGATCACTACTTCGGCGCCAAGGACCAGGTATTCGGTCATTACATCCGGTCGCGACGGGATTTCCCGAACGTCGACCTGAATCCGTTCTTTTCGTACGACGGGACGTTTCCGAACAGCAGCTTTTCGGTTCAGCACGTTCATACCTTCACGGCGAGTGTGCTGAATGAAATCCGTTTCGGATGGAATCGCGCGAACGTATCCAAACTGTCGCCGAGAACGAACTCGGACTTTACGATCGAGTCGCTCGGAATCATGGGACTGCGGGTGGGTGGACCATCAGGCAGACCTCTGCGGCCGGATGAGCAGGGATTTCCGGTAATGAACATCACGGGCTTCCTTGGGATCGGAGACAGTCAGGCATCGTCGAATCTGGACAACAGCAGGACGTATCAGATCGTCGACAACGTGAGCTGGATTCGCGGCAGCCATGCGTTCAAGTTTGGAGCCGATATTCGGCGTCTGCTGGACGATGCGACCACGAACAACTGGCCTTTCTCGCAGATGACGTTTTCCGGCGACCTGACAGGCAACGCCGCGGCGGATTTCATGCTTGGCTACCCGCGCACCGTACTGAGTCCCGAAGGTGTGCCGATCTCTGCCATTCGACAATGGCGCTACGCGTTTTACGCACAGGATGACTGGAAAGTCACACGGAATCTCACCCTGAATCTTGGATTGAGATATGACTTTTATGGGCAGCCGCGTGAAATCAATGGCGTCACACGTACTCTTCGTTTCGACCTGAATCCGAGCGCTCCCGTGCTCTGGCCCGAACCCGGCCAGGTGGTGGATGTGTGGAAGAACGAGTATCACTACCTGGCTCCGCGGTTTGGCTTCGCCTACAGGCTGCCTCATCGGATGGTGGTCCGCGGCGGCTATGGGATCTTTTACTCGGCCGCCCAGTTCGACAACGTGAACATCCTGCAGCTCAACCCACCGAACGGCGGGAGCTTGACGGTGATCAATCCAACCAGAAACCCGATCGCAACGATACAGAACCCCATACCAACGGAGTTGTACCCGGAGAACCCAATTTTCAATGTCGTCTCCATTCCGCCCGATCGTAAACGGCGCAATGCATACCTGCAGAACTGGAATCTGCAGCTTTCGCGCGAGTTGAGCACGAGCGACGTGCTCGAGGTGGGCTGGGTCGGCAGCAAGGGCACGAATGTGGATACCAGTCTGCAAAACTTCAATCAGCCGGACCTGGGTCCCGGGCCTATTCAGCAGCGCCGACCGTATCCGATGTACGCGCGAATTCGTATGATCGCGCCGGATGGGAATACGATTTATCATTCGTTGCAGGCCCGCTTCGAGCACCGCTTCCATGCCGGACTGAGTCTGACGTCGGCATACACGTGGTCACATCTCATTGACGATACCGGTCAGACGATCAACCGCGGCGGCTGTATATGCCAGAACCCCAGAGATCGCGGGCGGGCAGAACGCGCGAGCAGCATTCTGGATCAGCGGCATCGGTTGGTTGTGGGCTATGTATTCGAGATACCGTTCGGAAAGGACTCGACGGGACTGGCTCGAGCTTTGTTCGGCGGCTGGTCAAGCGGCGGCATTTTGACGCTGGCCAGCGGATTCCCGTTCAATGTGGTGCAGAGCGGCGACACGCAGAACAACGACGCGCTATGGCCTCGCCCTCATCTTCTGTCCGGCGTGACCGCCAAGTTAGAGAATCCTGATCCGGCGCTTTGGTTCAACACTGCGGCGTTTGCCCGAAGCGTGCTGGCGTACGGCACGGCTCCGCGCAATCCACTGGTTGGCCCCGGCACGAAGACGTTCGATACATCGCTCTCGAAGAGCTTCCGGATGCCCTACTCGGAATCACACGCACTTCTGTTTCGGGCGGAGGCGTTCAACGTGTTCAACACGCCGCAATTTGGGACTCCGGGGAGCACTCTGGGCACGGGAACGTTCGGGCGGGTGACCAGCACCGCTCTCGACAACCGTCAGCTCCAGCTCGCTTTGAAATACACGTTTTAATCGCAACGCCGGGGCGTTAAACTCGTGCGGATGAAGAGAAGAGGTTTCTTCGGAGCTGCGGCCGGATCTGCAATGCTGCCCGCACAGGCGCCGCAGCAGGGCGCCGGCGGCATCGACTTCCACGTCGACCCTGGGCTTGTGGTGGAGCGATTCCGAGAAGGAAAGCCCCACGCCGGCAAAGTTCTCGCTGCGATTCAGCCGCATTCGGATGACATCCCGATCTTCGCGGCCGGCACTGTGCTGAAGCTTCTGGACGAGGGTTATACCGGCTATCTGATCCGCGTGACAAACGACGATATGGCTGGACCGGGCAGCATCGCAACGACAGTGACGGCGAACGAGGTCGACAACTTCGCGGTGGCTCGCGCGATGGGGCTGAAGCAGGTATTCGACCTCAACTACAACAACCACATGATGGATGCCGTTGCTCCTTCGGAGCTGCGGGCCAGGTTCATCTTTCTGTTCCGGCTGCTCCGCGTGGACACGGTGATCACGTACGATCCGTCGGGTCACTACGAAGAGAATCCAGATCACTACGTGACATCGAAGTGTGTGGAGGCTGCTTGCTGGATGGCTGGAGGGACGAAGGATTACCCGGAGCATTTTGCAGCGGGTCTGGAGCCGCACTCCGTTCGGGATAAATACTACTTCGCACGATTTCAGCAGCGGGTGAATCGGATCGTGGACATCAGCAAGCAATTCACTCGGAAGATCCAAGTCAACATTCTGAACAAAGCGCAGGGGCCGGGTGGAGATAGCGGCGTGAAGCTGAAGCGAGCGCTTGCGGAGAAGAAGCTCCGGCTCCCTCTGCTCGAAGGAGACGATGAGGCTGCAAATCGGGCCTATATACGAGAGTTCACGCTGGCACGCGACCGGCAGTACGGATCGAACTACGGCTTTGAGGCAGCGGAGCCGTTCCACTACATCGGGCCGGCGGCGCCTACGGTGGACGAGTATGTGCAGAAGAATGCAGTGCCGCTGTAGGACGGCCCGGCGCCAAGCCTCCGGGGCGCCGCTAAAGCTAACGACTCGACTGTCTATTGTTTGTCGTAAACGAAGCGGTCTGTGGGACGCTTGCGGGTGGCATCGGAATACCAGGTGATGGTCATGGATTTCCCGTCGGTCGAGACGGTTCGGCGGTAATAACGATGCAGCGCATCACTCTTGCTCAATTGCTCTCCCTCGATGGTATTCGGACCAGCTTGCCAACACCGGATGTCTCCGGACGCTGCAGGCTCAATGGTCCCATCACATTTGGCCGAGTAGCTACGGTCCCGGCGCTCTTCGTCTCCCCAGGAGACTTTGACGCGATCGCCGTCCGGTTCATAAGACCGCCACTGAAGCCCCTTGTGATCTCCAGCGTGCGTGAAATTTGATTTGGACTCGTTCAGCTTCCACTGGCCAAAAAACTTCTGCTGGACCGCCGGCCCGCCGGCTCGCTTCGGTGCAGATGTGGTTTGGGCGTCGCCGATCGGCAGAACGAGGCTCGTAAGTATTACTCCGGAGAACACAGCGTGTCGTTGCCAGGAGATTGCCATAGGTCAGAGTGTACATGGCCGAGAACTCGTATGGCGGAGCGGGCGGAACGATTTACGTTGGTCGAGGTCGAGAGTGCTTAGGCGTCGTGTGGCTCTCTTACATGTCGCCCCGGAAATCATAGAAGACACGAATAAGGTTGTCATCAAGATCGGCGGCAATAAACTCGCGCAACTTCCACGGTTTGTCCTCGGGCTGAGAAACGATCTTCGCTTGCGCGGCCTTCCACTGTTCGAAGAGTTCGTCCACCTCAGCCTTGCTATTGAGGTTGAGCCAGAAAAGGATAGGGCCTATGTTGCCGTAGGACTCCCGGAAGGAGCAATTGGTGATGAACAGTCTGCAATTTCCCCTCGAGACGCCTGCAATGCCGCCTTGGTTGTCGCCCCAATCGAAGGTGAAGCCCAGCGTATTGACATAGTAGGCTGCGGCCTTGTCGACGTTGGCCGCGGGGATCTCCGGGACAGCAGCGGGGAACGTCATCGGGTTGGTTGATCGTAGCACAAGCACGCGGTCTGGACGACCAGGAATAAGGGGCCGTGAGTCCAGGCCATAGATTTCGTTGATCGCTCGTGGTTAACGGCGCAGCGTATACAAAGCAAGTACCCGGGCCAACCCCGACATGCCCCGGATTCGCCTGATTTGTCCTCTTCTACGCTGAACACACGGGCTCATCACATTCGATCGCTCCCGAAAGCCCGCCGGTCTTCCAACTCCAGCGACCGGCGTCCGAACACTCGTGGGGCTAAGCTTTCACTTGGGACGGTCACCCAGGACTGCCACCGGGGGCGGGTCGAGCCTGAAACGGCTATTCGAATCGTATTTTCGGAAGATCGGCGGCCTTAGCCGGATAGCGCAAATCCATGTGCTCCATCGCCTCCATCATGATCTGAGAAACGGCCATGTTGCGGAACCATTTGCGGTTGGCTGGAATGATGTACCACGGCGCATCGTCCGTACTGCACTGTGAAAGCATATCGTCGTAAGCGTCCATATACTGGTCCCAAAACTCGCTCTCTGTCAGGTCAGCTTCCGAAAACTTCCAGTTCTTTTCCGGATCTTCGAGGCGCTCCCGAAAGCGCTTTGCCTGCTCTTCCCTGCTGATGTAGAGCAAGAACTTGACCAGCTTTACCCCGTTCTGCATCAGCATGCTCTCGAAGTGGTTGATCTGGTCATAGCGCTGCGACCACATCGATTTTGGAACAAGATTGTGAACGCGAACAATCAGAACATCCTCATAATGTGACCTGTTGAAAACGCCGAGCTGCCCGTATTCTGGCACTGCCTTGTGAACGCGCCACAGGTAGTCGTGGCGCTTCTCCTCACCCTCGGGCGCCTTGAAGGGTGTTACCTGCACACCTTGGGGATTCATGCCAGTCATGACATTTCGAATCGTGCCATCCTTGCCGGCGGCATCTATGCCCTGCAGAACAACCAGCACCGATCGCTTCGCTTCCGCATAGAGGAGGTACTGGAGAACACCCAGCCGGTCGACGTTTTCGCGCAGCTTTGCCTGTGCCGTGGCCTTGTCCAGCCCGAACACTTCATCCGGATCGAAGTCGCTGAGGCGCATCTTCGATCGCGGGGCAACCAGCAATTTATCAGCAAGGTCCTTCATGCAGCGCATTGTAACGACGCGCGAGGAGGACTCGCACGCATCGGTTCCCCTCGCCGTTCGAGCCCCTCCTGCCTACCCGGCACCCACTGATTCACAGAAGCGTGCTGGTGAGATCAACGGCCTGCGAAAGAACGGATCATCCCGAACCAGTCACGCCTAGGCTGCCGATTTCTTCGCGATTCGCGGAGGGCCTAGCAAGCGAATCAGGCAAGAGCTTCTTCAAAGACCGTGCGGTTTCGCAGCATCCACGCTGCCGAGCGGCCTTCCATGCAAGAGCCCATTGTGGTCCCTCGCTTCCAGGAGCGATCTTCCTCTCCATCGCTTCGTCCGCCGTTTCGTGAATGGCGATCTCGACCATTCGGCTCACCATAAGCGCGCGATCAGCAGCCGATGCGCCGTAAGCATCTGCGAGCAGGCGCACGTGCTGAGCACGAACTGGTGTTGGAGGGAGCCCATTGAGATCCGCGACATCGTCATCATGCAACTGGGCAAACAACCAGCACGCGCGCGAAAGCTCGATCACCGGATCGACAGGTCCGGCGCACTCCCAGTCGATCAGCGCGATGGGGTTGCCTGCACGCGTCACCATGTTCCACGGCGCAAAATCGCCATGACTGATCACGCGCCTCCGGCCACCGAGATCATGCAGGAACCACAGTTCCTGACCGGCGTTGAAAGATCCAGTCGCCTCGTGCAGTTGGCGCAGCAGTCTTCCGACCTCACGTATCGCCTCGTCGCTCCAGGAGAATGGGTGGACGAATTCCTCTTGATGCTAATAGCGTGCGCCGCCATCCGAAAAGGCATCGGTCAGGGAACGGAGCCGGGTCGCCGACCGGTTCATAATCACGTCAGCTCAGCCGATCAAGATACTGCTGCACGAAGTCGCACCCCACGTCGGCAATGTAGGCGTCGATCAAACGCTTGGTGATCGGACCGGGCACACGGCCGTCGCCGACCTTGGCGCCGTTGAAGCTGCGGACGCCGGCGATGCAGAGACTCGTCGAGGTGAGGAACATCTCTTCAGCGTTCGCCGCGTCGAAGAGATCGATGTCCCCTTCAACTACAGGAATGGCGAGCTTCTGGGCGAGATCGAACGTCATCTGGCGGCTGACGCCCTGAAGGACGTAGCGCTCGCTCGGAGTAAAGAGCTTGCCCTCGCGAACAATAAAGATGTTGCTGCCCATCCCCTCCGCCAGATTTCCGTTTACGTCGAGCAGCACCGCCCAGCCCTCGGGATCATGCGCCTTCACCGACTGCTCCGCGATGATCATATTCAGGTAGTTATGCGTTTTCGCCCGCGGGCTCAGCATGTCCGGCGCAATGCGGCGTTGCGCTGGCGTCCACACGTCGAGACCATCTCTAAATTGGCGCGCCCGCGCCTTGAGCGGTAGCGGCGTGCATTCCACAATAACGTTCGGACCGCTATGCTGGGGCACTTCATCATCAATCGGATCGACACCGCGACTCACACGCTGGCCGATCCACCAATCACCCGCTCTGCTGCGCAGATGTTCGTTGCACGCCACGATCTGCTCCGACACATCGATCATCTCCTGCGGGCTTATGCCGGGATCCAGACGCAAATAACGGAGTGAGCGATAGAAGCGGTCAATGTGCTCCTTGAGCCGGAAGGCACGGCCGTTAAAGGTGCGCGTCATGTCGAAGGCGCCGTCGCCGTACTTCCAGCTTCGGTCGCGGAAGGAGATCACTACCTGATCCTCGGGCATGAACTTGCCGTTGAACCAGGCGACTCGGGAATTCGTAGGCTGCTTCATGGGAGTCTCTGCTATCTTAGCCACCTGCTGCCATCGCCGCGACTGATGTAACCCCGTGCGTTACTGCGCAGCAGCTAGCTGCGGCTGATGCCACCATCGTCGTGTAAATACGCGGGATCTTCGGTGGCGCTAACTGACGAAGGCGGGCGGAGGTCAAAGGAGTGCGAAGGCTGCCCGCATTTGTTGATCTGTTCGCTCCGAACCGCGATCATGACGGCGGCAGCGATAAGCGCTCCCGATGGGATGTCTATGAGTGGATCAAGGGAGTGATGCCAAACAGCAGAGAAGAGGTCCAGCACGATAAACCTCCGGCTAGTGCTAGTCCGATGATGCCGCCGATGCAATTCAGCACCAGCCTTTGCGGACGAACAACCATTTGAGCACTCTGGCTCGGCGCCCAGAACAAGGCGGATGCTGACCTCGCACCTGTGTTGGGTCACTACGAAGAGAATCCCGATCAGTACGTGACGTCGAAGTGCGTGGAGGCTGCTTGCTGGATGGCTGGGGGGACGAAGGATTACCCGGAGCATTTTGCAGCGGGTCTGGAGCCGCACTCCGTTCGGGGTAAGCGTTTGCGGAGAAGAACCTCCGGCTCCGCTGCTCGAAGGAGACGATGAAGCTCCGAATCGGGCCTATATACGAGAGTTCACGCTGGCACGCGTCCGGCAGTACGGATCGAACTACGGCTTTGAGGCAGCGGAGCCGTTCCACTATATCGGGCCGGCGGCGCTTACGGTGGATGAGTAGGTGCAGAAGAATGCGGTGGCGCTGTAGGTCGACGTTCTATCTAGGTTGGCATCCTACCTAGATTGTATGCCATCATAGTCGTGTGCCGGCGAAGAAAACCGACCTCCTGCAGGGTACTCTCGACCTGCTGATTCTCAAGACTCTGGCGCACCGGCCGTTACACGGCTACGGTATCGCGCAACGTATCCTCGTCACATCGAAAGAGATTTTGCAGGTGCAGCAGGGCACGCTCTACCCTGCCCTCCACCGTCTGGAGCGCCAAGGATTTCTTACGTCGGAATGGAAGGAATCCGGAAACGGGCCGATGGCGAAGATGTACTCGCTGACGGCGTCAGGACGCAAGCGCTTGCAGGAAGAGATGACCGCTTGGCAGCGCTACGCGGGTGCTATGGCACTGGTGCTGGAGTCCTGAGGAGAAGAACCATGCGCTTCTGGAAGCGGGCCGATACGGAACTTGAGCGCGAAATCGCGCACCATATGCATCACCTGACGGCCGAGTATGAACGTCAGGGCTATTCGCGTCAGGACGCCCTTATCATGGCGCGCCGAGAGTTCGGTGGCGCCGCACAGGTGATGGAGCGATGCCGTGATGAACGGCGTTTCGCATGGCTCACCGGCTTACGTCAGGACGTTATCTTCGGATTTCGTATGATGCGTCAGGCGCCGGCACTTACGACCGCGGCCGTTCTGTCCCTGGCGCTCGGCATCGGTGCAAATGCGGCGATTGCGTCGCTGATGGATGTCGTTCTGTGGCGCAGCCTGCCCGTTTCAACTCCTGAACGCTTGCGACTCGTGCACTGGCAGGGACACGGATTCCCGCGGGAACTGGCGGACGGAGCATCTGGCAGCATGTATTCCGAAGGGGGTGGTCACGTTGCGGACTTCTTCTCATATCCGGCCTTTCAACTTATGAAAACGAGTCTGCGCGACCGGGCCTCGCTCGCTGCGCACCAGGAGCCCTTTCCAGTGAGCGTCAGGTACGAGGGTCGTCCGAACATCGCCATCGAACGTCCGGTCAGTGGCAACTTCTTTCCAACGCTGCAGGTGAAGGCTCATCTCGGCCGCCTGCTGGTGGATGATGACGATCGTTACTCGGCGCCCGCGGTCGTCGTCCTCTCGTACCGGTTTTGGACGCAGACTCTCGGTTCGGATCCGGCCGTTGTCGGTAAGATTCTCATCGTCAACGAGAAGCCTCACGTGATCGCCGGGGTTGTGGACCCTTCCTTTGCCGGAATGTTTCCTGGTGACACCACTGCTGTCTACGCACCGCTTCACCATGCAGCCGTCCCCGGCTGGAACAGCAATGAAAAGTCGCTCGCTGACGCTCGCATATGGAAAACACAACTGTTCGCCCGTCTCGCTCCAGGCGCCGATCCGGTCGAGGTACGCGCGATCATGAACACGGTATTTCGCTCAACCTGGTCGCGGCAACCGAAAGATCTCGCCACCGCTCCCCGGATCCGGCTTGAGGATGGCGCAAAAGGACTGGGGGCACTTAGCCGGACGTTCCGGAGCCCGCTTTATGTACTCGGCGGACTGGTCACTCTGTTACTCGTGATCGCATGCCTGAACATTGCGAACCTGCTGCTCGCACGCGCGGTGGCGCGCCGCAAGGAGATCGCCATGCGTGTGTCCCTCGGGTGCAGCCGGTCCCGCCTGATCCGGCAGT
>DASQVJ010000771.1:0-6685 GCA_035640835.1 Bryobacteraceae bacterium | reverse complement strand
GAGGTAGCGCATGAAGCGCGCCTGGTAAATCGAATTGATCGGGCCAAGACCCATCGACACGGTCGGAAATTGCCAGAAGTCCGGCATCAGCCACGGGTGCGGATACGACGACAGGCCGGGATGCTCGCGCAGCTCGTGACGGAAATTCTTGAGGTGCTCCTCATTCAGGCGGCCTTCCACAAAGGCACGCGCATACATGCCGGGAGACGCGTGGCCCTGGTAGTACACCAAGTCACCAGGCTGGTCGCCGTAAGAGCCGTGGAAGTAGTGATTCTGGCCGACCTCCACCAGTGTTGCTAAGGAAGCGTACGTGGAGATATGCCCGCCGATGTTGTCGTCGTACTTGTTCGCACGCACCACCATCGCGAGAGCGTTCCACCGCACCAGATTCTTGATTCGACGCTCCAGGAACCGGTCGCCCGGCATTGGAACTTCTTGTTCAACAGGAATGGTATTGCGGTATGGTGTGTTGATTTTGCCGGCAGGACTAATGCCGAACTCGGATGCACGCTCGGAAAGTCGCTGGAGGATGAATTGAGCCCGGTCAGGCCCTGCGGCGTCGATTACTTCGTCGAGTGACTCGAGCCACTCTCCCGTTTCCTGAGGATTCAGGTCCTCTGAGTACTCGGATTTCGTCTTCAGCATTTTGTGGAGTGTCTCCTTTAGAGTAGCAAGGAAGCTAAGTAGAACTGAGCCTTACTGCTACTCGCGGTCATCGTCGTCAACCTCTAGCGACAACGGTGTAAACAGCCCCGCTTTCGTGCCCGGATAGGGCCTCTTGGAGCCATGAACCTGGTGCCAGAGAATTCGATTGAGCCGGTCGGTAGGAGCCGCGTCGGGCACGGTCCAGTTCATGCGGGCGGAATGGATGGCAGCTCTCCTGGAGTCGCCTCGAAGGGTACGAAGGGTCGGATTGGCGTCGAACAAGCTTTGCTTTGGTTCCACTGCCGTGTAGGGCCGGAGATCGGCGGTGTTTGTAAAACTGTTACGCATATCGTTCGCGATCAGATCGAATAGCGAGAGATGCGGCAGTCCTAGGATTAACTCTATCGTTTTCAGGATGCTTTGGCTGGCGTAAAACGTCGAATCGATGTGGCCGCGTCGCGTGTATGGGCTGATGGCAAGAGCCACCGTGCGATGTCCATCCACGTGGTCAACGCCGTTCTGGGCGTCGTCTTCAATCACAAAGATGGCCATCTTCGGCCAGAAGCGGCTTTTCGTCAGAGCCTCCACGATCTGCCCCAGGGCGAGGTCATTATCCGCTACCATCGCGGCCGGCGTCGACTGTCCGGGCGATGCCCCGAGCGTGTGGTCCGACGGTAGAAGCAGCATCACGAGATTGGGCATCGACGCCTCCCGTTCCCACTGTTCCACGTCTTTGTTGAAGATCTGTGCTCGGATCACGTCGGGAATGTAGATGTTGTAGGCCGGATAGTTCTTCGCGAGGATTTTGTTCAGGCTTGCGATCGGCGCGGATTGCTGGAAGCGCGAGCTGAAGTCTCCGCCGTCCTTCCACTCCTTCAACAGTTGGGCTCGCGGCGCGCCACGGGAATCACCGAGACCCGCATACTCGCCGTAGATTCGAACGGTCTTCTTACGGCTCAGCGCAGCGTCCCACAGGAACCCGCTTGAAGAGGGTGCGATCGGGTCGCTGCCATCGAAGGGATAGCTTCGTCCTGTGTACCCGGGCCACAGAGGATAGCCGGTTTCGTTTGCTTGCGTAAGCCATTGGTGACCGTCGGCACTGTTGCCGCCGGTTGCGTAGAAGTTATCGAGGAGCACGAACTCCTCCGCTAATCGATGGGCGTTCGGCGTGACGTCGCGGCCAAACATCACAAGGGATGGATCGCCGTTGCCCTTTGGCAGGTCGCCGAACACCTGGTCGTAGGTTCGGTTCTCGCGGATGATGAGGACAACGTGCTCGATCGTGGACGGCTCACCGGCCCGCTCCGGGACCGGCACAGGCGCGACTCCGGCACGAGGTAGAGGAACCGGTGCGACGCGTCCCCCGGAAGCGAGCGGCAGGTGGTTGTTCTCTGATACCGAGACGGTGTAGGCAGCAAGCTGCGCCGGATCGGGAAGCTCGATGATGCTAACCGAGCCCCGGTAGGCGTGCACGTACCGCTTCTTCGGCTCTTCTCTCCAGCCGGAGCCGATGCCGAGCAGCGCGCCGACCGCGAGTCGCTTGCCATCATGGCTCAAGGAAAGAGAGCTCGGATACCAGGCAGTCGGGATGAGCCCGCGCAGCGTGCCACGCGTAGTGTCCAGGACAGCGATGGCGTTGATGCCTCCACAGGCGATGTAGGCCGTGTCTCCATCGTTTGAGATCGCTATTGCAGACGGTGCGACACCGTGCGCCTTCTGTGCAAATGGTTGAAGCGAAATTGTGGAAGTCAACCGTTGGGTGGCGGTGTCGATTACGCTGATCGAATCGCTGTTGGCGTTCACGACATAGAGACGCTTCCCTGCCTCGTCCCAGGCGGTTGCGGTCGGATGAAGTCCGGTTGCGATCTGATGAGTCGCGGCCTTTGCTGCCAGATCGATGCGAGTGACGGAGCCCGTAGAGGCTATGCCGCGAGCGTCCACCACCACCTGATCGGCGCCAGGGTCATCGCCGGTAGGAGCTGTAAGATCTCCTTTCTTGGGCAGGCGTCCGCCCCAATTCGTTACGTAGGCGACCTGTCCGTCCGAGGACACCGCAGCGCCAAACGGCGCGATTCCCACAGGAATGGTTGAGAGCACGCTCTTCGATTCCATGTCGATGACCGCTGCTTTATTGTTGAAGGTCAGCGGAACCACTCCGAGCCGCTTGTCATTGGCAAGCGCGACGCCTCCTGCGAGTTGCGTACCACTCTCGGCGACTCGCGACGGCCCACTCGCATTCCAGGCGACTACTTCGACTCTTGGTGGAGAGTTCTTGCGGTCGGCATCGCGCACCATTCGCGTGACTAGCGCCGACTTGGCGGCGCGGTCAAAACGGATCCCTTGAAGTCCGGGTGAGCCGCCGAGAGGCCATTCACCCAAAATTTTGTTTTCGCTCCAATCCAGCCTGTAGACTTTGTTTGCCGTAAGAACCCAAACTTCTCTCGAACTCTCACCGAACGCGGTCCCATAGACGCGACTGCCGAAGATCGATGGAACTCCTGCGGGTGAGATTGTCTGCCGCGTGGTAACAACTCCGGGGTCCGTGACCGATCTGGGGAGAGTCTGCGCCAGCAGCGCCGGCACCGAGAGTAGGCCGGCAAGCAAATTCCACATTGCGTCATTGTACCGACGGCACGTTACACGACTTCCCAAAGGGAGATGCAGCCGCCACGGACAGAGCCTATTCGAGCGCCTGTGATGCCAATGACGCTACCCTGAAGGCATCATGAGCACACGAACGACCGTGACCCTCGACGACGATGTGCTGGAGCGGGTGAAACGAGAGAGCCGGTCGAGAGGCGCCTCATTCCGGGACACACTGAATGACCTGCTGCGTACCCGTGATCGAACTGCCTGAAGTCGGGCGGCAGATTCCGACTATCGGCGAGCCGAACGCGGCCGTCGGCGTCGACATGATCGACGGTCACGATGGAGCGCGTCTTAAGATGAAAGAAATACATGTTCTTTCGTAGAGAGAAACCGAAGCAACTTACGTTTCAGGACTACCTCGACAACTTGAAGCAGTTCGGCTTCGATGTCCAAACAAACGGGAGCACAGCGCGTGTATCGAAGCTGGGTAGCGCAGCCATCCTCCGAGACAGAGGCAATGGAGTTCCGCCCGAGATCGGAAAAGCCGGCGTGATCATCGGCAACGAACTTGGACACTTGGTGAATGGCGGATACCAGCAGTTCTTTCGAACGGAAAGCGGTAAGGTGCTCCCCGCGGCAGCGACTCACCTCCGAGCCCTTCATGATTTTCAGGAGGACATGAAGGAAGCTCTCGGGATGCCCAGCTTCTACAATCAGGGACTCGGCACGGTCTCGAGCGAACATCTGTACGATCGAGTCGAAGAGCGCGACCACGAGCACGAGACCCGTCCCTGGCAGCGTTGAAGTTACTCGGCGCCGGCGGCCGATCGCAGTTTCAGATATCGAGACCAAACGAGCGAGGCGAAGCCCGGATCAGGTGATCGAGGTGGCAACACTTTCGGTGCCTCAGCGCCCTTGCCGGCCGCTCGCAGCGCGGAGGCCTGCATGATCCGAGGCTCGGTTGAAGCATCCGGGGTCTTGCCTTCAAGCAGGCTTGACCAGTTGGAGACGCCCTCGGCCTCATGCCCGGTGAGGGCCATCGCGAAGCCTGCCAGCTCGTTTCGAAGAGCCTGGTTTGGTACGCCTTTCGCGAACAGGCCCTGCCAGCCTTCGAGGCTCGAGATTGGCTGCAGGAACGCTTCGCAGAACCGCGCGCTGAGGTCTTGTGGCGACACGCCCGATGTCAATGCCTGCTTCGCCTCCGTCCGATTGCCCGCATCCAGTAGCCACAGGCATCGTTGACCCGCTGCCAAGGGTCCTGAACCCAACTTGGCCAGAGCTTCCTTTCGACGGCCCGTCATGGCTAGCCAAATGGCGCTTCGTAACTCGAGAAGCGGATCGCGACCCTGCTTCCGGTACGCGATATACCGTGCGAAGGTAACGTCCGCTTCACCAATCGCACCGGAAAGGAACTGCGAATAAGCCGCTCGGAACAGGTGCCCGCCTTGCAGCATCTGAGGCTGAAGCTTGTGGGCCTCCAGAAAGAACGACGCTGCTTCGCGAAACTTGCCCGCGTAGAAATGGACCTCGCCGAGGGAGTCGACGGGATTGGCTTCCGTCGGAGCGAGCTTGCGGTATTGCTCGAGAGCGCTCACTGCGCCTGAGAGATCGCCCGAATAGACCCGGGCGTATCCGAGATTGTTCCAATGCGCCTTTTGTTGCGGTTCGAGCTGGGTGAGCTTCTCGTATGCGGACGAAGCTCTTGCGTAATGCGCCAGCGACATGGCTGTCACTGCGTACTGATTCCAGTATTCCACGTTGTGAGGCTCGGCCTTGCTCAGCTTCAGCAGCGCCGCGAGACGGGTCCGCTTGTCGCCTGTAACCTCCGAAGCAAGATAATCGAGCTTGGCTCGATCTTCGTCCGTGCGAAAACTAGCGATGTTGGCGCGTGCCTGATCCAGCGCCTTCATTGCGGTCTCTTGATCGCCTCGAACCAGTGCGCTTCGAATCCGTGCGAACTGCGCGAGCGTGAAATCAGGGTCTTCGGCAACCGCCTTTGCAAGGAGACTTTCCTGCTCGGCCGGGTCACTCGCAATACTGGCCTGAAAGAACGCTTTCAGAGACTCGACGTCCTGCGTGGGAAATGGCTTCGGCTTGGCCGTGGAGTTTATCTGCTTCGCCAGCTCAGCAAAAGCCCGAAAGGGCTCATTGACGTTCGAGCTTGCATGCAGAGTTCGGATGGTCCGCTGAGATCCGGGATCCCGAAGGTAGGCCGACAACTCTAGCCGGCCTTTGTTCACGTCGAAGAATCCGACCACCTCTTCCGTTGCCTGTAGCTCGGCCGCGGTTCTTGCGTCGGGAACGTCGATCACTTCGGACGATGGGCCGCTGTTCAGTTGATATGCGACCACACCGGCAGCGGCCCGTCCAATCCAGTTGTTTCCGGCGTCGCTGCTCTGATTATCGAGCGGCAGAAAGGCGATTCGTGAGGGGCCTCGGCTTGCAGGCTTAGCCCCACACCCGGCTAACAATAGGCCACAAACGACTGACCACAGAGCCGCTCTAGAGGACACGCGGCTCCGACACAAGCAACTGCTGGAACTCCGGCAACTCCTGCATCTTGGCAAACTCCGGATCTTCCTTGAATTTCTCGCGCTCCTTGAAGCCCTCCTCTAAGCACTTGCGGATGTAGAGCAGAGCGCGTTCAAATTGCCCCGCCTTGGCGTAGGTCTTGGCAAGGTAGAAGTGGAACTTCGCTCGCTCCTGAACGCTCCGCTCCTGCAGGAGAACTCCCTGCGAGTTGCGATGTTCGAATACTTCAGGGTCGAGTTCAAGAGCCTTCTGATAGGCCTCGAAAGCGTCCTTATATTTCTTTCGGGCGAAGTGAGCCGTTCCCAGATTGCTGTAGACGGAGGCAGACCTGGGCGCCTGCTTTAAGGCTCTCTTGTAGAAGTGCGTGGCCCTACGGTAGTTCTTCTTGGCGTAGAAGACCGTCCCCAGGTTGTTGATGGCCTCGGCATATTCAGGACGCAGCTTCAAAGCTCGTTCATAGTGCTTGCGCGCAGCATCAAGATTCATCATCTGGTGGTAAGCGATGCCCAACTTGTTCGCAAGAACAGGCGAGTCGGAAGGGCCTGTGGCATAAATCTCGGCGGCTTCGCGGAACATCTTGCGAGCCATCAGGATGTCGCCGCGCATCTCAAGCGTAAGAGTGGGCTTGGGTTCTGCCTTATCCACGACGGGAGCGCTTTCCGTCCGCTCGTTGACAAAGCCGGAACTGGAGACTGGGGTGGTGGGAATCTGACTGTAGACAGCGGACAGAGACGCGGCAGCCAGGAACGAATTTCTGAACCAGTTGGGAACCATATTGGCCTCCCTCTCTATATCGTCCCCCTTGCGGGTGAGTTATTTAAATATATCTCGAATCCGTCCGAAGAAACCCTTCTTTTCTTTGGGGGGTTGGGGTGGCGTTTGGGGGGGTACTGGCGTAGGGGAAACGGGTACCGATTGA
>DASQVJ010000770.1:0-11513 GCA_035640835.1 Bryobacteraceae bacterium | reverse complement strand
TGCGGACCAGATCGCTCGATTGCAGGACGTGGCACCACAAACCCGGCTCGCACCGCCACGCAAGATCGTCGGTCGCTTGGGCGAGGAGTACTTCCTGCTGGCTCCCCAGGAAGTGTTAGCTTTCCAGGCCGAAGGAGACGTGGTGTGGATCATCACGGCCAAGGAGAAATACTCCGCGACACTAACGCTTCGCAGGCTTCAGGAAAAACTGCAGGGCTTGCCGTTCCAGCGCGTGCACAGAAACGCGCTCGTCAATGTGACTCATATTCGAAAGATGGCAGCGTTGAGCAGTCAGCGCTGGCTGCTGACGCTCAGCAACGGTCAGGAACTGATCGTGAGTAAACGGCAGGCCAGAACAGTGCGCGAAATCATGAGTTGGTGACCCGAGCCGCTCCACAAGTCATAGTGCTGAATTTCCAGGCTGCACGGGCGACGCTTCTCGCCTTCTTGCACACTCCCCAAAGCCCAGCCACCTCCTTCATTCCTCCTTCTAAGCACAACAACCCGCGCATTCGCGCGGCGTTGACTCCGGGACCGACACGACAGCAACGCGGGCAGATGCGCGCGCTGAGAGAGAACTAAAATGACGCACGAGCGCAAAGCAACTTGCCGATGAAGCTCCGAACAAACTTGCCGCTGCTCTGGACCAGGGACGCAGCGAAACTCTCCGAGCCTATCTGTCAGTGATTGGGAAGTTCCATCAGTACAGCTGGGGAAACGCGCTTCTCAGGATCTTGGAAGGTAACGGGACTCATCCTTGATTGAGGCACTTAGTCTGATTCATCTCAATGACGAGTTGTAGAGCCTGGTCCATCGGGCCGTCTCCTTTTGGGTACTCAGGTTCGCACAAGAAGACGTTCACCCCATTGAGCCCATGCGCCTCATTCATCATCGCTGACGGCGCCCCCAGTCCGTAGCCAGACAGTACTCCACCATGGCGGCAAAGTACTCGCGAATGGGCGGAAGTTCCAGATGCGGCAATAGAGCGCATGTGTTCGCCCAGTCAAACTCTTGCCGCATTCCCAGATGTGGCAGGAAATAGTCCAGCACACGAATCGTCTCCTTGAGCAACCGGTCTTTGCCGCGGTTTGCTTCTTCGACAAACGTCCGGTATTCTGCAAGACTCACCAGTTTCGGTACCCTAATCGGGAGCCATTTCCGGGCCTCGGGAGTGGATTCGAAAATACACCGGGCCAGGTGGATCATCTCTTCGACACCCATGCTGCGCGCTGGCCCCGCACAGATGTGAAACACCTTCCCCGCCTCGAACCGGCTTACGAACAGTTGAAACAGCGCGTCGCTTGCCCAATCGGTTGCGATGAGGTCCACAGGCGCGTCGGGGACTCCCGGCACCACTGGAAGTACGTTCGAGGGGAAAAGTCGCAGGAGTCGGTGTGTGTAGTTGAACTGGCGAACAACACCGGTTCGGGAATGGCCGATGATGGAGCTGAGCCGATAGATCGCGGCAGGCAGATCGCGCATGCGATCGAACACCAGCTCCTCCGCCTCCCACTTGGATTGCTGATAAGTATTGGTGAAGGCCGGAGGCCGCCAACGGGTCTCGTTGAGTGAGCCTTCCATACGCCCGCAGGTGAAGACGGTACTCACGTATCCGAGCTTTTCGAGTTTCGGGCAGCGGCGCGCGAATTCCAGGACTCGGCGCGTACCCTCCAGATTGGTGGAGCGGATTTCGTCAATACCCAGGCTGAAACGTGTCTCCGCTGCGCAATGCAGGATGGCATTGACATCGCGCGGGTCAACCTCGAAGTTCGAGAGGTCACCCCGAAGAACGACGGCTTCGCCGAAACTGGCGGCCCGCCGGGTCAGGCATATGACGCGAAGATCCTGTGCCAGCGCGCGTTGGAGAAATTCAGAGCCGACCAGTCCGGTAGCGCCAGTCAGGAACAAGTGGGACATTCAAGTCAATGGTTCGGCGCAGGGCGACGATTTGTGGGGCAGCCAATCTTGTCGGCCACGATTGGCCGCCCCGCATGAACCGAGCTACAACGGTTGGAAGGTGTACCCGCCCTCCAGACAGACTTCGTGCGTCTTTCCACCGAAAATCTCGGGCAACGTGATGGATAACCTCCGCTCTCGTGGTGTGAACTTCCAGGCCACTGCTTCTCCGCGACTCAAAGCCTCGCGGATTTCAGCCCCCGACCGGGAGCCCGCGTCGGGCGTTCAAGTACCTGGGAGGACACATCCCCTCGCATGATTATCAAAGAGTGCGTGCTCCGCGACCGTCGCCGTGCCGCTGAGGGAGAAGCTGTGGTCGTCGAGAATCGGACCCTGCGAGCGAATGACCACACGCAAAGGTTTGGAGAATTCCGCATCGGCGCCCAATTCTTCGAGCGTCCGGGCGAGTTCCGGAAAGTGCATCAACACGCGAAACTCCGCGCAAGCACGGCGCTCGGGGTAATCGAGCAAGCCGGAGCTCGGTTCATTGTCAGGATCGAGCGCCATGATCAGTGGGCCGGAAGCAAACTCACGGCCTTGCCATTCGATTGGAATGCCGTCGCCCACCGCGGCAGCTAAGTCCACCACTCGAAACGCTACTTGATTTTTCACGTGGATCTCCTTGCTTGTGGAATTGCTCGAGCCTTAGAATGATATGCCTATTTACGGCCCGCGGCGAGCGAGCTCGCGCTCTTCAGGTGTTTTGGCGCGCGCCCGGGATCCGGGATCGTTGATCGACCAATCGTAATCTCGAAAGACGATCCTGGGGGACTTGAGCCCCTCTGCTGCCGCGCGCTTTTGTGGCGTGGCGTAGCGTAGGGCGTATGCCAGCAGCGCCTGCTTGCCGGAATTCTTCTCGAAGGCCTCGAAATCAGCCTTATACCAGTCCATAATTGCGGGCAAGGTAACCGTGTTCGACTTTGGATCGGCCGAGAGGTTGCGGGTTTCCGCGAAGTATTGCCGGGCCTGGAATTCGAGCTGTTGTTCAAGATTGGCGGCTGTGTAGGCATCGCGCGACAGCTCCGGGCAGCTCAGCGATGCACAAACGATGGCGAAATGGATGCGCGGCTCGGCGTACTTAGGACTCCTCAGAACTTTGTTTTCGAGGTCCTCCAGGTTGATCTTTTCTCCACCTACTGTGTGTTTGGTGAAGCGGAAAAAACTGCCCCGCGAAAGCAAAGAGGCGCCGATACTCTTGACCGGGTACTTTTTGACCACGGCCGACATGACCAGCGCATTGTAAGCGTTGATGTAGTACGCCAATTCATCCGCTTTGGAGGGGAAGAGCTTGGGCTCGTTGCCTGGACTGCTCTTTTCAATCATCCCCACATACCGTTCCAGGTCCGCGTTGCCCTTGAGTTTGGCATAGTCAACTTCGCCAATGTCGTTCACCGAAGCCTTCAGCACTCGATCCCAAAGCGAGTGATCGAAGGAAGCCGCGTTGAGGAAGGCGGGGACGAGTAAAGAAAGAAAAGCCAGTCTCATCCTGGTGGGAGTATACGCCGAGGGAGTCGTTTTATTCCCCGAAATCGGCTCAGGCAATCGAACTCCGGGCGAAAGCGGTACAGCAAGTCCGAAACGGCCCCTTGCTGCTCCCCCGCGGTGCAGCGAGCCCAGTGCGGTACCGAGCCGCGTCCGTGAGGGAAGGTGCCGCGAATCCTTCTGGAAGAACGGGCGGCGGCAAAGGCGGTAGCCTTGCAAGAGAACAGCCATGACATCCTTTAACGCTGCGGATGCCATAATCGTTGATCTCCGGGACAACCGCGGTGGGAATCCAGGTATGGTCATGTTCCTAGCCGCCTATCTGTTCGATCATCCTCAATACCTGTACAACCCCCGAGAGAACACCACGCGCCAATCATGGACTGTATCGCCGGTGCCAGGGGGCAACTTGGCGAATAAAGCGATATTCTTGCTGACCTCAGGAAGGACAGCCTCGGCAGCCGAGCAGTTCTCCTTCAACCTGAAAATGCTCGGGCGAGCCACCATCATCGGCGAAACGACCCGTGGCCGCGCCCACGCGGGCGTCTTCCATCGCATTGAGGACCACTTCGGAATTGCAATTCGCGAGGCAAGACCGATCAATCCGTACGGCAGCGATGATTGGGAAGGCGTCGGTGTCGAGCCACATGTAAAAGTCCCTGAGGCAACAGCGCTCGAACATGCGAGAAAGCTGGCCGACAAGGTGATCAGACGGTAGGTCCTCGCGATAGATCGCCGAAAGTCGCGAAGCGTTACGAACCGTCGCTGATTCGGGTTGCTCCTGGACACGCGCAACCCGTCACCGACGGCGCTTGAGTGTAACGCAGCGCACAATCCAGCGTTTCGGTGATGGGTTGGCGACAATCCGCCCGGCTTCCGCAAGATCTTCGGTTGCGAGGGACAGTCGCTTGATCAGATTTCTATCGACGACCGCCACCGCTGGATTGTCCTGATACCCGCCTCTACGCTCTATTTAATCCACAGAAATTTAGTTGCGCAGACGAATTTCAAACAGCCTGGGCCAGTTCTTGCCGGTCACAAACAGACGCCCGCCGACGGCGTCGTAAGCAATGCCGTTGGCCACAGCTTTTCCGTATGCGCCGAGACCTTCGACGTCTTTGGGCGGAGGGACCATGCGAGGTCTTAGTTGCGAGAGATCGATCCAGCCCGTGACCTGGCCCGAATTGAGCTGAATGATTGCAATCCGATCCTGTTGCCAGATGTTGGCATAGACCTCGCCGTTGATGTATTCGAGTTCGTTCAGCCATCGAATTCCTTTTCCGGCCTCGACAACGGCTATCTGCGCTTGCCACTTCATACTATCCGGATTCAGAAACCGCAAAATCGATGTGCCGTCGCTTTTAATGAACTGATGGTCGTCATGCGTGAGTCCCCATCCCTCAATGTTGTATCCGAACGCAGACTTTGGTTCGAGCGAATCGATGTCATATCGAACACCGCTATCACGGTCCAGAAACGGAGCACCCATGGCCTTCAGGTTGTCCAATATCAACGAGCGAATCACGTTTTGCCTCGTTCGCATTGGGGTTAGCTGTATGAGCTGACCGCGCCACTCCGTCAGACCTTCGCCGAGGAAGCGGCTGTCGACGGCGTGCTGCTTGATGACACGACCGGTCTTGAGTTCCACTTTCCTGATCGAGGATTGATCTTGGCCCCCGATACTTTCGTAGAAAAAGCCGCCCGTATAAATCAGGCCTTGAGTCAGCGCCTGTGGATCGTGGGGATATTCCGCGACGACATCGTATTTGCGTATTGGAGCTGGATCGGGTGACAACGGGACTGCGGGTTCCAGGGTTGGAGTCGCCGTCAGATTGAGAAGCATAACAATAGCCCCGCCAATGATCAGCACGGCCATTGCCACCAAAGCCAACCCTTTGGACATACGGATACTCTACAGCACAAAGTAATTGTTGTCGCGCGGCTCGCCTGCGTTTAGCGACCCGGAGCGAGTCACGCGCCACTCGTGGAACCGGATTGGGGAAGAGTTGCCGACGATCCACTCGGGATGCGGACGCCACATCCGCGCATAGCGCGTTATACGTCAAAGTGGAGTTAAAGTTAAACACGCATTCAGCCGAGGGAAGTGTATCAGTCACATTAGGGGAGCGCCCTTTTCTCAAGTGCTATGCGCCTAGGGCCTTACGCTGCGCACCGCCCTCCGGCACGTTCACATTTGAATTCGGCTACCGGTCCAAGTCGATTCTGTAGATCTGCGTCGAACTCAGGTCACGCACCACCATTGGCTCCCAATCCTCCGTCCAGCCGAGCCACGATCCGATACTGCCAATAATCCGAAAATCGATTTTGAGCAGGTCCTCCTGCCGTCCCGTCGCGACATCCAGTCGAACCACGGTGGGGCCTTGCCGGTTCAAACCATAGATGCTCTTGCCGTCGGGCGACCACCTCGCATATCCAAGCCATACATCCGAAAGTTCGCGCCAGCGATGGTCGCGAACATCGCACGTATAGACCGTCTCCTTTGGGTGGTGCAGTGCCAGCAGCTTTCGCTCATCGGGGGACCAATGTGCTGCGAACAGTTCCTGCGTTCCCGGGACGTCCTCAAGCGCTCCTGTATTGAGGTGAAGGATCTTAACGCGGTTCTCGCCGGGCGCGATTTTCGCAGTTGCCTGACCGATGAGCATGCGGATTCCATCATGGGACCAGACTGCGTCGAACGGCGCGGCTATCTCAGGCATGTACTGTGCCGCATCGCCTCCTTCGGCAGAAACGAACCACAGTTTCGGTTCTCCTATGAATTCGCGCCGTTGACCCGCGAATGCAATCCGCTTGCCGTCAGGAGACCATGTGGGGTTAGATGCGAAGACTCCGGGAGCCAGTACTACATCCGCCGAGCCGTCGCGCCGGCATTTGTGCAGTTCGCCGCCGGGGAACTTCGAATACGCGAGCCATTGGCCATCTGGTGAGCGAGTGACCGACTCGCCAGAAAACCCAGGCAGAAACGGAACCCATCGCCGCGAGTCGCGGTCAAGGCGCACTGTCTCGCCGCGCAAAGTGGATCCGATGGCGTACATGCTTTTCGGGTTTGTTGGATCGATGGCCGGCGCGCTCACGAAGTGGCCACTTGTTGTGAGTTTTGCAACCACCGGACCGCGAAGCCACCCGATGAATCCAGGCGACGCCTGAACGTGCAGCTCATCCTCCACACGGAAGAAAAAAAACTTGCGGCCATCAGTTGACCAGACACCGGTGCCTGCGGGATGTCCTTGTGTCCAACTACGGATGCGGGCAGCCCAGCCCTCATCACTTGACCAGGCCCCAATGGCCACCGGCGGGTCCCGCCCAACGATTCGCCTGAGATTCGACCCATCGTCGTCTATTTGCCACGGCCGAATCGGAGCCCCCTCGCCGGGTATCTCGTCGAAACCGATCGAACGACCGGAAGGATGCCACCACAGGCCTGCCGATCCATCCCGTCGCCACTTATGGATCATTTTTCTTTCCCCGCCACCGATGGCCTGCACATACAATCCGTGCTGTAGCCCAATCGCGAGCCGCCGGCCATCGGGCGAGATCGAGGCCGCCGCGTTTGGCGGCCCGTCGCCCACGGTTTGCGCCGCATCGCCCACGAAGGAGGTCAGCCAGAACTGCGTTCCGCCTTCTTTGGGTGTCATCAAGAGCAGCTTGCGCTGTGCGCGGGAGTAACCGCACACGCGGATGTAGGAGGCCGTTTTCGGCAGGAAGGACAAGCCGATCTGCTTTGGCTGTCCCCCTGAAACCGGTACAGACCAAAGGTTTGTGTCGTCTGTGTAGACAATACTGCTGCCGTCGCAGATCAGGGGCGGAATCTTATCGGAGCTGTCATTCGTAAGCTGTACGATCCGCTCGACATGCGGTGTGTCGATCGGCCAGAATCCGACTACTAGTGTCGCGGCAGCGAGGAGCCCGGTCGCAGCGAGCCATGAGCGTTCGGATTGTCGGGCCGGCAGCTGGGTTGAGACCTTCGGAACAGCTGCCTGGAGAGGCGCAACAAACCGGTAACCGCGACGGGGCACCGTCTCGATATACACGGGCCGATCCGCCGAATCTCCAAGGGCGTCGCGTAATTTGTTAACGGCCTTGTTCAGGCTCTGCTCGTACTCGACGAAAGTGCCCTCGGGCCAAAGGCGGCGCTGGAGGTCCTCACGCGAAACGATCAGACCGGCGTGCTCAATCAATGCGGCCAGGATTCGGGCGGGCTGGTCCTGCAGTCTTACCGGAATCCCGGCCTTTGTGAGTTGGAGGGACTGCCGTTCAAACTCGAACACGCCAAAACGGGCCTTACTGTCCGTCCCAACATTAGGGCGGCTTTCCATGGCGGCACCTCCCAGCCGGTTAGTATATGTGCTCTCAACGTTTCGGACACGTGGGGAATCGCACGCCCGATGTAGCTGAATAGAAGTGAGTTCTCGGGGGAGATGCAGGGCATTGCCGGTTCCGCCACGGTTCCGACCCGATCCATGGAAATCCCGGATTCGCGGTCCAAAGCTGGGCCATGCAAATCCGATGTGTCCTCCCTTTCCTCCTTTGCCTAGCGGCGACTCTCTGCCCCGCTCAGTCTTTGACGATTCGTTTGTATGACTACAGCGCACTCACCGTGGAGGAGACTGCCCGATCCGCTCGGGTCACCGAACAGGCGATCGGGCATGCAGGCATTCAAGTAACGTGGATGTACTGTCGGGGTGCGTTAGCAACGTCCGAGCCTTCCGCGTGCCAGGCCGATCTGAGAGGCAATGAGATCGTCGTGCGTCTGATCGGCATCGAACCGAATGCCCAACAGTCGTCAAAATCTGAACTGGGATATGCGATCGCAGGCCCCGAGGGAGGCCAGTACTCAGCCGTGTATGTGCCTGCGGTACGAGCGCGAGCGGTCGAATGGCAGCTGGCTTTTGATCTCGTCCTAGGCTATGCGATGGCACACGAGGCTGGCCACTGCCTCCTCGGACCCAAACACGCCTCGGCCGGTCTGATGAACGCGACTTGGACGCGGAAGCACGCTCGGGAAATGGCGCAACTGGGCCTCGGATTGAGTAAGCCGGAATCGCGTAAAGCCTTGGCGCGGCTTATGAGAGTCGAGCATGCATCCGCAAACGAGACCGCGCAGCTGATGCAAGCTCGGCAGTGAAGTTTCGCCATCCCGTGGAGCTGCGAGACCGATACAGTCGCGGTCCCTACAAAACGTGGATGGATACACCGAGAGCGCAGATTTCTCATTAGCCGCTTTGCCGTCGGTATATCGGAAATGCATTGATTGTCAACAATGGAATGCTCCGACAATCCACATGTTTGGATGGACCGTAAAGTCGCCGTTGCTGACTCCTGTTGGCGACCACGTTCGTTTGCCTTCCAAAGTGCGACTTGGGTGTTATGCGTCAACTGATCTCGCCGCTCCCCCACGAATTCCGCGCTCCCCTCTTCCATGTCGGCAACCCGCGCTATATACTGAACCACATGGTTCAGTATACGGGAACCGTCCTTGATGCTTCGTTCGCCGCGCTCTCGGATGCCACCCGACGCGGCGTTCTGGAACAACTCGGACGCACGGACGCTTCGATCACAGACCTTGCCGTGAAGTTTCACATGACTCTAACGGGCATGAAGAAGCACGTCGGCGTCTTGGAGCAGGCGGGGCTCGTCACCACAGAGAAGGTCGGGCGCGTGCGGACCTGCAAGCTCGGCCTACGCGGACTGGAGGAAGAGGCGGCATGGATCGAGAGGTACCGCCAGTGCTGGGCCGCACGCTTCGACGAGTTGGACAAGCTTGTCGAGGAATTGAAAAAGGAGAAAGCCGATGGACGAAAGAAAAGATAGTGAAATCCGCCCCACAAAGTACGGCACGACAGTGGAGCGGAAGTCCGAGCGTGAGCTCGTCGTGACTCGGACCTTCAACGGTCCGGCGCATATCGTCTTCGATGCGTGGACCAAACCCGAACTGCTCAAGCGGTGGTGGGTACCGAAGTCGTTTGGAGCGTCCTTCCTTTCCTGCGAGGCCGATGTTCGTACGGGGGGCACGTACCGTTTCGTGTTCAGTCACCCTTCCTCAGAGCAGCCGATGTCATTCTTTGGTAAGTACATCGAAGTGACTCCGGACTCCCTCCTCGTCTGGACGAATGACGAAGGCGATGAGGAGGGGCCCGTCACCACCGTGACCTTCGAAGAAACGGGTGGCGAGACGCTCGTCGTTATACACGAACTCTATCCCTCAAAAAAAGCCCTCGACCATGCAATGGCGTCTGGGAGTATAAGTTGGTCTGGCGAGCAGTTCGAGCAACTGGACCAGTTTCTCGCCGCCCTGGGAGCGAGCGTGGGCGGTCATGACTGATCGATATTGGCGTCGGCTGTCCGGCCATGAGAGGGCGTCCAACTTCGTTTGCGTCGAGTACGACTGATTCCATAATCGAGTCGCGCAAGACTTACCCCTTTGTGAAGCGCGACGCATGACGCCCAAGTCGCAGATGTGAGGCGGATTCCTGTCATCATGCGGATTGCTCGTGATAACGGCACGGCGTTTACAAACCCAAGTTGACGTATAGTCGCCATACCGCGGAAGTGCCCTGGGCCGGCACTTTCGGGCGTAGCCATCAGATCAGCAACCGCCGTGAGGGTGTCACGTATAAGAAGTTGACCAGCCGGTCTCGAGGGATATCGATGAATAGCATGATCGCAGCGTGTGCCTCCGCGATGATTCTGCTGACGGCGGTGATGTCCCAGGCTCCGGCTCCTGTCTTCCGCTCGTTCGACCGCGTCCGGTTGCTGGAGGAGAAAAGCGAAACATCGGCCGGCGTCAACATTGGCGACCTCAACGGGGACAGGCTGTTGGATATCGTGCTCGGCAAGGGACGCCACTGGTCGCTATTCAACCGTGTCCTGCTCAACGACGGGAAGGGCGGCTTTTTCGCCACCAACCTCGGGTCGGCGCCCGATCGCACATATTCGGCCGCGCTCGCGGATGTGGACGGCGACGGCAAGCTGGATATCGTCGTGAGCAACGACGCTCCCGATCGCAAGCTCGTTTACCGCAATGATGGGAAGGGGCGTTTTACGGAGTTCGGCACGTTCGGCGATCCGAAATGGAGCACGCGATACGTGAGGCTCGCGGATCTCAATCGCGACGGTTTCGCGGATATCATCGCGGCCAACCGCGGCGACGAGCGCGTGGTCGCGCCGAGTTTCGTCTGCCTTAACGATCGCAGCGGCCATTTCCCCGCGTGCGACGCGCTGCCGACTGAGTCCGCGACAACGATCGTGGCCGCGGACTTCGATGACGACGGCAAGGTCGACCTGTTTGTGCCGCATCGCGACGGCCACCAGAGCTTAATGTTGTGGGGCGACGGCAAGGGGCGGTTTCCGACAGCAACCAAGGTCGGGGCGGAGCGGGCATGGATCCGGATCGGTGCCGCGGCCGACCTTGACAGCGACCAGCGCCCCGATCTCGTCTTCATCGAAGAGCGTCTGGGCGGGGTGTTCGTGATGTTTAACCGGGGCGGCCGGCAATTTAGCGACCCGCTGCCGCTGCCGGGGCCGAAGCGTGCACCGTACGCGCTGGCCGTCGCCGACCTGAATCGCGACGGGCGGCCCGATATTGTGGTGGGCTGGGTTGAGAAGCCGGGGTCGGTGTACTACAACCTGGGCAACGGTCGCGAATACCACGAGTTCGTGTGGAATGACCGGCAAGGGTGTCGTCTACGATATCGCCTGCGCCGACTTAGACCGGGACGGTTGGCCGGACATCGTGGCGGCGCGGTCGGATGCGCCGAATGCCATCTGGTTCAGCACGAAGTCGAAGTAACGCGCTTGAGCAGATCTTCGGCCAGGTAGTCCATCCTGCTTTACGACGATACGCCCGCCTTTTGGGCGAAGGAAACTTACCCGTTCACAGAATTCGAAAATTTCGCTACGCCCCGCAAACCACAACCACTTAGCCCCAATCCTCAAGACCTCGCCGATCCGTTTTCGTCGCCTCGCGTGCTACCTTGCCGCCAGGAAATCACAAACACCATGTCACCAGCCCAGATCGACGCCAATCGCGCTAACGCACAACTCTCCACCGGTCCTCG
>DASQVJ010000769.1:0-20238 GCA_035640835.1 Bryobacteraceae bacterium | reverse complement strand
TCTCACGCTGCTGCTGACGGTAATTGCATGCGGCTATGTAGCTGCTCAGCGCCGGGTCACCACGGGAGGGACATGCGCGTAGCCCTCGTCCACTACTGGTTGCTGGGGAACCGTGGAGGCGAGCGGGTCCTTGAAGCCATGTGTCGCCTCTTTCCGGAGGCGGAAATCTTCACGTTGTTCTACGATCCCGAGTCCGTGTCGCCGCTGATTCGATCGAAAGTAGTGCACGCCTCCGCTCTCAATCCGTTCCGTAGAGTCTACCGATCACTCCTGCCGCTGATGCCGATGGCTCTGGAATCTTTCGATCTTCGGTCCTACGACCTGATCATCAGCAGCGAGTCAGGACCCGCGAAGGGCGTCATCGCACCCTCCACGGCCAGGCACGTCTGCTATTGCCATACGCCCATGCGTTATCTGTGGGAGCTGTACCCGGCCTACAGGAATGAGCTCCGCTCGAGCACGCTCGCCAGTCTCATGATGGCTCCGATTGCATCGTACCTGCGAACGTGGGACTTCTCCACTGCTTCGCGCGTCGGCTCGTTTTTTGCGAATAGCGAAAACGTCCGCCGTCGCATCTGGACTACGTACCGTCGCCAGGCACGTGTTGTGTACCCGCCCGTCGCCATCGAGACCTTTTATGAAAAGCCGGCCGAAGACTACTTCCTCATGGTTTCGGAGATGGTTGCCTATAAGCGCCTCGACTATGCGATATCGCTGTTTTCCCGTAACGGGCGAAAGCTGAGGGTTGTCGGAGACGGCCCTGAACGCTCGAAGCTCAAACGCCTGGCGCGACCTAACGTCGAATTGTGCGGCCGTGTCTCCGCCACCGAACTTCAGGAGCTGTATGCGCGATGCTCCGCCTTCGTTATGCCCGGCGAAGAGGATTTCGGCATCGCCATGGTTGAGGCACTCGCCAGCGGTAAACCGGTCATCGCGTTGGGACGTGGCGGCGCGCTGGAAATCGTAACCAGGGGACGCGGTCTGCTCTACGCGGAACCTTCCGAGGCAAGCCTCGACGAAGCTCTACACACCTTTGACCAGATCCGCTCGTCTTTTGAGCCTTCGTTTCTGAAGAGCGGCGCGAGCGCGTTTTCGGAGTCGCGGTTCAAATATGACTTTCTTCGTGGCCTTGCAGCCTATTGGTCGCAGTCGCGCCAGTGGCATGAACCGACGTTTTCGGTTCAGGCCGTTCCGCTCCCGCACGATGGTCGACCGGCGCCGGAACGCCGCGTGGTTGCGATTCGAGAATCGCAAGATATAGCGAGTCGAGGCCCGCTCGCATGATGTGTGATCGGCCATGTGAATCAGCATGCCGGTTCACGGTTTCGTTCAGAGCCGCATGAATATTCTGTTCGTTGACCAGTTCGGAGATCTCGGCGGAGCGCAGCTGTGCATGCTGGACTTGATGCCGGCGATTGTAGAGGAGGGATGGCGGGTAATCGCCGCCGTGCCCCCCGGGCCGTTTGCAGAACGTCTGAGGCGGTCCGGAGCGAAGGTCATCGATTTCGATGCGGGGACATATCATTCGGGAAGTAAAACGGCCGCCGATGCGGTGCGCTACATTCGCAAGCTGCCGCGACTGGCGGCCGCGCTGAATTCACTGCAGAGCAGCCACGAGGCTGACGTGATTTATGTGAACGGTCCCCGGCTGATGCCGCCTGTCGCGCTTGCTCGCCCTCGTACACCGGTGCTATTTCACAGTCACAGCCAACCGCCCGCCGGTCTGTCTCGACGGCTGGTGGGGCTTGCGATTCGGCGAAGCAGGGCTACCGTCGTAGCGGTGTCACGTCACATTGCGGGAACCTGGAGGCGCTACGTGGCTGCGGATCGTCTACACATCATTCCGAACGGGGTACCGGACCTCAGGTTACCGGCGGCCAATCGGGATGCTCTCCGCATCGGCTTGATCGGGCGAATCGCTCCGCAGAAGGGCATCAGTGAGTTTGTTCGCGCAGCACGGATCCTGACTCCGCAAATCGCGAACTGTCGCTTCGTGATTTGCGGCGAGCCAAGACCGGATGACGCCCCTTATGCCGCATTTGTGCGCAGGAGTGCGGCAGAATTGCCCATCGAATTCCTGGGGCATCAAGATGACATTGCCGGGGTGATGGCCGGGATCACCGTACTTGTCGTGGCTTCTCGAGAGGAGGGCTTCGGGCGAACCGTAATCGAAGGCTTCTCAGCCGGAGTACCCGTCGTGGCCTTTCCCACGGGCGGTGTACCGGAGTCGATTGAAGACAACCAGACCGGATTCCTTGTTCCTGCCCCGACAGCCGAAGCGCTCGCGTCGAAGCTCGCTACGGTTCTGGAGCGGCCTCAGATACTCGCCGCGGTGGCTCAGAAAGCGCGCGAGAAGTGGCAATTGCACTACGACGTTCACCGTTATCGGCGCAGCGTCATCGATCTGCTGACTCACGTAGCAGCAGCCGGAAAGACGAGGCAATAGCAGAACCGGACGCCGAGTCGAAGACCGAGTCGAACGCGCGACACTGTCAATTTTTAGACTCGCCAGAAATGCGCGTGCGCCTGATAAGTTCGCTGAAGTCATCGTAATGGACACGGAAGCTCAGTTGCTCGACTTTTTCGCGATGGTGCCGATGAGCAAACCCCAAACCGAGTCTGCCAACGGGGCAGCGTTGCGTCGCGACGCGACAGGACATGAGGCTGCACCCCAGGATTGCGGCCTCCCAATCAGCATCGAGCGCAACTCCGCGACAAGCCTGAGTGATGAAGAGATCATGTTGGCGCTCCGCGGTGTAGTGGACCGGAAACTTGCGGACGATCTATTTGCCGAACTGTTTCGTCGCTATGAACCTCGAGTGCGATCGTGGTGTCTGCGGTTCACTAGCGATCGCAACCACACGTTCGATCTCGTGCAGGAGATCTTTTTCAAGGTGCATCGCAACATGCACTGTTATCGCGGCGACTCGAAATTCAGCACCTGGCTTTATTCGATCGCACGAAATCATTGCTGTAATTCACGCAAAAAGAAAGCCGCGGAACCCGTCGAGTGCGCGAGCCTGATCTCAGCGCGTCAGCAGGATTTCAACGTACCCGATCCATATTTGGCCGTCGAGAGAAGTCAGTCGGAACGCCTGATATGGAACCTGTTCTCCTCCGCGCTGAACCCGCTCGAAGCGCGCGTCATGAGCATGCATTACGGGCGAGAGATCCCTCTGTCGGCTATCACGCAAGAACTGGCGCTCTCGAATCCTAGCGGCGCCAAAGCATACATTGTCAACGCACGGAGAAAGTTGAACGGGGCGTTACGTCACAAGAAGTCGAAGCTGGCGTGATGGAGGGTCTCACGGCCAGAGCAGACACCGAAGTGGATCAAGTGCTGGTTCCGGCGCACGTCGCGCTCGCGTCAGAGCCGAAACCGCGCCGTTCCGACTGGAACATCGTCACCCAGACTCTCGGTGTGGGCGCGATCACCGTAATCGCGAAGACGGCAGGCGCCTCAAAGGCAGTCTTCCTGGCGAGGTTCTTTGGTTCAAGCAAGGAGCTTGATGCTTACCTGATTTCGTTTTTGATTCCTTCCCTGCTATGCGATGCGCTGTCGGGAGCTTTAGTTCCCGCTCTCGTTCCTTCGCTTATAGAGGCGGAGCATCTCGATGGGCGGAATTCAGCAAACGCCATCTATTCCTATTCGTTACGTCGAGCCCTGCTCCTCATGGTGCTGTTGGCCGGAGCAGTGGCCGGCTGCCTCGGCATTCTTAGTGCGCTCGCGCGTCCTGTGGGCCTTAGCGGACTGCAGCTCGAGCGCGAGCTTCTCCTCATCATGGTTCCTATGCTGCCGCTAAGCGCCGTGAATGGAGTTTGGCGTAGCCTCTTGAATGCCAGGAAGCGCTTCTTTGTTGCGGCGATGGCTCCTGCTCTCACACCGCTCGTTATCATCGGCGTCCTCTTCTGCTGGAGTGGCTCGTTCGGTGTTTACGCGCTCGCCTTCGGAACCACAGCAGGAATGGCCGCGGAAATGTTGGTTCTGGGAGCCGCCGTCCACTATTTGGGGTATCGGGTTGCACCTCCGGCGATGGCCACGCCCAGCGCTGCTCCCTCCATCCACGCCCAGTACCGTGCACTTCTCGTCAGCAACTTCCTGGTGGGAGGCTCGGCCTTCATCAATCAGGCAATCGCCGCGACCCTGAGTTCGGGCAGCATCTCGATTTTCAACTTCGGCACGCGGCTCATCACCGTGTTGCTCGCGATTGGTCCAGTGTCGCTGAGCACCATCATCCTGCCGAGCTTCTCCGAGATCAGTGCCGAGCGTGATTGGGGCAGCCTTCGGCGAAGCGTCATCAAGTATGTCCTGGGGAGTCTCGCGGTGGTCATCCCCGTCACCGTGGGACTGATCTCCTTCTCCGAGCCGGTCGCACACCTGCTGTTCCATCGGGGTGCGTTCGGAGAAGCAGATACCAAGGCTGTTGCGGTCGTGCAGGCGTGTTCGCTGCTGCAACTTCCGGTCGCAACCGCTCTTGTGATTGTCACGCGGCTCGTGGCATCTCTAAAAGCAAATCAAATACTCCTACCGTGCTCTGTCTTCGGCATCGTCGCCAACGCTGTCCTCGACTACGTCTTGGTGCGCCGTTACGGAGTCGCGGGCATCGCGTTGGGCACCGCGGTCGCATGGACTCTTATGCTTGCACTGCTGTCCTATCTGCTGTTCCGATGGGTGCGTGCCTCCGGTCTTAGCAGGAGTCAAGTATCGCAATGACCTCACAACCGCAACTGTCATCTGCAGGCCCTTTCGGAGTTAGTGATCCCCTGCAGTGCGACTTCGCGATGCCTTTGCGAGCGCGTTATTTCCCGATGGGATTCCCTGTCGACCTTGAAACAAATTCAACGGACTTGCTGTCCGTGGCCGCGGAGCTCTGGTCCTGCTTTCCGCAGCTGGCAGAGACGCCACCCGTAACCTTCCGTGTGGCAGTCGGCGGGCGGTCAACTGTCCAATTGCGACCGTCGCTCCCAAGAGGACAGGAGCATCTGATCAGTATCGTGCATTCGCCCGAAAACTTCGCGGTTGCGGACCTTGCGGGCGCATTCGGATTCGCATGGCTGACCCAGGACGTCGCCGCGGAGGCCGCCTATTGCCGCTATTACTTTTTGGAGCCGCTTGTGTATGTCATGCTCAGTGCGCTACACGTCACTCCGTTACATGCATCCTGCATTGCGCTGAACGATCGCGCAGTCGTGCTGTGTGGCGACTCGGGCGCTGGTAAGACTTCGCTTGCGTATGCATGCGCCAGGCGTGGATGGGAGTATCTTGCCGATGATGCGGCGCACATTGTGCGATCGTCGGACGACCATAGCGTGGTCGGTCGACCCTACACCATTCGTTTCCGAGAGTCTGCGCGGTGGTTGTTCCCCGAACTGAATCGATTTACCGCCATGCGTCGTCCGAGTGGCAAAACCGACTTCGAGATCGAAACGTGCGCGCTCGGCCTCTCCATGGCCCTGAAACGCCCTGCATCTCATATCGTGTTCCTTCGCCGCGAGAGCAGCGGCGCCACCGCTCATCTCCGACCGTTTCCTCGCGAAGAGGCCGAGCGCCGGCTGGCAGAGGTCATCTGTTTCGGTAACGAACGAATCCGGTCTGAGCAGCGCGAGTCGATTCGCAAGTTCGTGACCCTTCCGATATCCGAACTGATCTACAGCGATCTTGGAAGTGCCGAGATGGCGCTTCGATCACTCGGGGCGGGCGTTCCACGGTGACTTCCATGCATGAACGCGAAGGCGAGTGGTCGGCAATTCTCCGCGCTTTACGATTTCATGATTCCGACCCTGCATCCCTGCAATCGATTCCAGAACACCGTTGGCCGAGCCTTCTCGATTTAACTGACAGGGCTCATCTGACCCTCGCGCTGGCTGTTCGTTGCGGTGCGCTGCTGCCTTCCTTCGCCCGCGCCCGTGTGGAGCGAAACCTGGCGGGAAATGCCCAACGTTACTCGCGGCTGATCGCGACCTCACGCGAGATCAGCGATGCCTTGGGCGCAGCGGGTGTCGAGTTCGTGTTCCTGAAGGGACTCACTCACCGTCCGTATTTCAACGATCAGTCCGAGCATCGTCCTCAATACGACATCGACCTGTACTGTCCTGGCGCCGGTCTCACCGTGGCGCGGCGGGCAGTCGAGAAGCTCGGTTTCGAGCCACTCGCCGATCGTCGAGACGGCCCGGTGGACCATCTTCCTACCATGATTCGCCGTACGGGATGGCGATGGCGGGGGAACTACTTCGACCCGGAACAGCCATTCTCGATCGAACTCCATTTCCGGTTTTGGAATCCGGCCGCTGAATGTATTCCCGTCGACGGCCTTGATGACTTCTGGTGCCGGCGGACGACTCGGAACATCGGACCCAGCGAAATCCCGGCGCTGAGCTTGCCCGATACACTCTCCTTCGCCGCACTCCATCTGTTCCGGCACCTTTTGCGCGGCGATGTACGCCCGCATCACGCCTACGAGCTCGCGCATTTCCTGGAGCGAAGCGCTCGGGACGACGCCTTCTGGAGCCAATGGCAGAGCACCATTCCCATTTCTTTCCAGTTGCTCCAGGCGATACCGTTCCGGCTTGCTATGGAATGTTTCCACTGTCGGCCGAACCCCGCTGTTCTGTCTCTTACGAGACGCCTCCCTGCTGCAGTCGCAACCTGGTTTGACCTGTTTGCGCTATCGCCCATCCTGGCCATGACCCATCCGAATAAGGACGAACTCCTTTTACACCTTGCACTGGTCTCTGATCGCCACGCCCGGCGCGCGATTGTGCTGCGTCGCCTGCTGCCCGGGCGAGTGCCTCGGATGGTGCTCGATGCTCACGTCCGCTCGGAGAACCGGTGGGTGCGCGCGAAACGACGTGCATATCAGCTAGCCTTCATTGCGAGCCGGTCGATGCATCACGTCCGAACTCTCTTGCCGTTCGCCGGCAGCGCTTTCAAATGGTGGCTGGTGCGCAGACAACGCGCTGCGGATGATCGCATCGCTCGCGCCGGTATCGTTCAAGGGTGACCGCCTCTCGCATGGAGAACCTTCAGGCTTCAGCTCCCGCCTCGCGCGCCGAAGTAGCGAGAACCCAGAAGTAAATGGGCAGAACGCGCCAATAAGTCATGAGGTCGCCCGAGAGCATCTGCACCAACTGTCCGCACCAGAAGCAAAATATCCAGGTTCCGAAGAATGCGGCTTTAGGCCGAGGCGATCGTGCTGCCCGAAAAGCGGTTCGCAGAAGCGTTGCGTTCAAAACAGCAAACGCCGCCAGCCCCAGGATTCCCGTCTCTACCAAGAGGCCGAGATAAGTATTGTCGGCGACTACGGATTGACCTGCGACATCCGAGTACGGCAGCGTCTTGTAGCCGATTCCGAGGATCGCATACCACGGCTCACGGGCAAGGAAATCGAGCAGCGTTCCCCAACTGGTCAGGCGCCCGGAGAGGATTCCATCCGGAGACGACCAGATGTACTCGACGGAACCTCGTACCCGAAGCCAGTACATCTCCGAAAGAGCCGGCATGGTGAAACTCGCAATCAGTGCGGCCATAGTGAGACACGCAGCTGCTGCGACCAGAGTCCGCCAAATTCGCACCCGGACCGTCACCAAGAGCGCAAGAATCGCGACTAGCAGACCTGCCAGCGATGCCCGCGAATAGGAAAGTATGAGAGCAGCTGAAAACACGACGCCTCCCAACCCAAGGACCACCCTCGAGCACGGAGCCTGCTCTCGCGGCCGCACCAGCGCGGCCAAGATCATGACCAGGAAAAAGACGCAGAAGTTGCCGAGCGTGCTCGCGTCGTAGAACAATCCTTGCGCGCGCCGGAAAACGCCATCGGTCAGCCAGATAAACTGCTCTGCGTAACCTGCCGGCGCCGGAAATTGATAGTAGAAATCGACGCAGGCAAAGAGCGCGGCCACAAGCGCTGCCAGGAACACATATCTCGCTTCACCCAGCGCGTCCGATCCTGGCGCCCTTGGGCCGTTGTAGGTGTAAAGAAACACGTATAAGCTGATCGAAAGCAGCACGATTCTCGCGAGGCTCGCCGCTGCAATCACGGGGCCGGAGTAGAGCAGCGCGAAAGCGGTGCTGCCGATCAGAACGGCTATGAATGCCGCAAAGGCGAGCGATAGCAAGCCCTTCGGAGCGTGCCACTCGCGCGCCCGCAGTAATCCGATAAATAAGCCGAATGCTGCTACGGGTAGACCGATGTGCGGTCCCGAACCGCCCAACTCCACGGGCAACGGCGGCGTCAACAGAAGCGCAGTAAAGAGCAACATGAGCCAGCGCTGTGGCGTGCGGACCGACCACCATGCCGTTAGCAAGACGCTAGCGACTGCCATGACGGCGAATGTGTGCAATGGTGTCGGCGCCAGCGCGACCAGGCCGCCGCACAATCCGATTACAAGAGCAATCAAATGCGCTGGTTCCGGCGAGCGGCGAACGAGGACGGTCATTTACTCTCAGCGAAAGGCACGGACCGTTTCAGGCGAATAGATGGGATCAGGCAGACGGGCGAACTGCACCGCCACATATACTGTTGACGCAACGAGCGACAGCACAAGGGCCGCCAGAATGTTGAGCACCAGATTGGGCGAGCTTGGCGATTTCGGAATCACTCCGCGGTCGATCAGATTCAGGCGCTCGCTGCGGAAAACCGATGAGACCAGCACGTCATTGAGCCGTTGGTGAGCGGCCTCATACACACCGCGCGCCGACTTCAACTCGGTTTCCAGAGCCTCACGGTGAAGCTTGCGTTGTTCCAGAATCAGGCCCTTCGTCTCGATCGCCTGCGAAAGTTGCTTGACCTCACTCTCCAGCTGTTTCACCCGGGCGCGCATCTTAGCGATTTGGACCGCGTTCACAGTGGATTGGCCCGTAGCCAGGGACGTGCCGTTAGATTCAGGCGGCGGCTTGGGTACGGACTGCTGCGCCGCTATCGCTTCCGCGAGCTCAGAGCTCGCTAAGACAAGGTCGCGGCGCACACGAAACCGCAGTTCGGACCCGTTGGTGACCTCGTCCTCGAGATTGGCGATGGGTTCGGCCTTGATAGATGTCTCATTCGCCTCCTGGGCCTGCTTTAGCCGAGCCGCCGCTGCGGCGAGAATGCGTCGGGAGTCGCGAGTCACCTCTCGCTCCGAACCCGAGTCGACGTCCTTGCTGAGTTGCACAGTCTTCTCGGCAATATACTGCGCCAGCGCCTGCGCCTTCGCAGGATTTCCGAGCGTGGCGTTGATCTCCAGAATTTTCGTGTTGGTAGGCTTTGTCACTTTCAAAATCGTTCGTTTGAGAGATTCAACGCTGGCGCCCGAGCTGGCCTCAGGAAGAGCCAAACGCTTCAACGCTTCCTGGAACATCGTGTTGCTCGATGCAATGCGCTCGTATGTCTTGAGGGACTCCAAGTACACCGGGCTTACAGCGGTTGCTGCTCGAGGATCGTTTCCTGCCGGCGGTTCGATCAGTATACTCGCGGTCGCTGTGTATCGCTTGGGCAGAGCCAGAGTGATGAGCGTCGCCAACACGACTGCAGCGACGCAGGAAATCGCGAAAACCAGCCATTGGCGTCGCACATATCTGGCAAAGTTTAAAGCATCGAATTGCAGGTCGCTATTTGTCTCGCTCTGTCGCACGATCCCCGCAGCTCACGGCAGTTTTACTCCGGACGCAATTCGCCGGTCGACGGGACGGACATCCGTCCTGCAAAGAGTAAGACAAGCGCGCTCGGGCCGCGGGAACGATTTGTTGTTCAAACGACCCCGTATCAGTAATTCGGTATCAGCGATTCATCAAGCCGGATTTGCGAAATACGTTCCCACCGGTCGTAGTCGTCGAGCCGCTCCTGGCGGCTCGCGCGGATGTGCTCACCGCATAACTCGCCGGCCGTTAAAGCATCACCAGAGCGCACCGCCTCGAGAATGCCCCGATGGTAGCGATAAACCTGTTCGAGTTCGGCCCGGTTATGCCCCTCTCGGCGCATCGCAAAGATCCGGATCAGCAACCGCGTGTCACGCACAACCTTCAGCAGCCGATGATTGCCGGCGGCGCGCAGCAGCAACAAGTGGTAGTGGAGATCGGTCGCGATGAATCGCTCCATTTGCTCGGCCGAGAGCCGCCGCTCACCGCTCGATTCCAGTTCCTTCACCAGCGCCAGCACGTCCTCGCAGAGCTTGTTCAGCCTCGCCGAGTCGGACTCCGGCAAAGCTGTGCGTGCAACCTTGCCTACCGCATACACCTCGAGTGCTTCGCGTAGCTCGTACAGCTCCACCACGCCTGCTCGCGTAGGGCGCTTCACGACGGTGCCCCTGCCTCCGACCCGCTCGAGAAAGCCTTCCACGATCAACTGTCCGATGGCTTCCCGGATGGGCGTGCGACTGATGCCCATGTCTTTCGCAAGCGACAGCTCCGAGATGACATGTCCCCCGGCAAGCTCTCCCGACAGAATCTTGCTCTGTATATGGCGATAGGCCGTCGCCTTACGAGATGGAACCGAACCTACGCTAGACGCGCCCGAAGGCTGCATACCGAGACTATACGCGTACATCCTTTATTCCTCTAACCAAGACTCCGTCGTACACCAAAGGTGCGCATCTTGGCATACCGACCGCATACGATAGCTCAACCCCGATTCCGTTCGTGCCATCCTCGCTGGATCGAACTCCCCGTTCCCGGCCAAGACGTAGTGGAACTAACCTGTGCTTTGACTCAGCGCGCCAACGCTTTGCGAACTAGCCGCGCCCTTGGCCCGTGTCGCGCCGTGGCGGCAGTCAATACCGAGCCGCCGCATCTTATAAATGAGAGTAGTTCGAGGGATGCCCAAGCGGGTCGCGGCTCCGTGCTGCCCGCCGATGACCCACTTTACTTCGTCCAGTGTCTGAACAATATGGTTTCGCGTCGATTCATCAAGAGTCCGTTTAAGAGTGTTTTTGCCGTGCGCCAGATTGGTTCTTTCAAGCTTGGCTCTTTGATGTTGTATTTGGTCGAGATCCGGCCGGAATACCGGGCTCCGGGAAATGATAATGCCCCGCTCAATGAAATTCTGGAGTTCGCGAATATTGCCAGGCCAATCGCAACGGACCATGGCTTCCATCGTTTCTGGCGAGATCGCTTCCACCGCCTTGTTCATTCGCCAGGCGTACATTGCAACGAAGTGGCGTACCAGCGCTGGAATATCCTCAGGCCGGTCGCGCAGAGGAGGTAATAGAATCGGGAATACGCTGAGGCGGTAGTACAGATCCGCGCGAAAGCTTTTGTCATCGATCATCTGCAGCAGGTCACGGTTCGTTGCGGCCACCACACGCACATTCACGCGGGAGCTTCGGGTACTTCCCAAGCGTTCGAACTCCTTCTCCTGTAATACGCGCAGCAATTTTGCTTGAAGATCTAACGGCATGTCACCAAGTTCATCAAGAAAAAGTGTCCCGCCGTTTGCCGCCTCGAAACGCCCTATCCGTTGGCTTAGGGCTCCGGTAAAGGCCCCTCGTTCGTGACCAAACAGCTCGCTTTCCAGAAGACCTGCGGGAATAGCCGCGCAGTTCAGCGTCACAAATGGAGCGTTGCGGCGCTCGCTCAGCTCATGGATCGCTCGCGCCACCAACTCTTTTCCGGTTCCGGTTTCGCCCAGAATGAGAACGGCGGAGTTTGTGGGTGCCACCACGCTGATCAGATCCAATACTGATTTCAGAACCGGGCTATTTCCAATGATTCCGTGCGTGCCTATTTCCGGCTGGCCCTCATTAGTCAGATGAGAGTTCGGGACGGCGCCCATAATCGATTTTGCCGAGCTCGGTCTGACACGGTGAGCATCCAGCTCAAAGATCTTCGAGGTCATGTCATTCTCCCGTCTTCAGGGCTGCGCTCGATGAGTCAATAACGGTTCCGTTAAGCTGCATGTATATGCCTCCTCGCTCTATTGGGTCCTCGGTCGTATTCCCGCTCGCTGCGCCGATAACGCAGCGTTAACCCGATCGGGTGTAATGGCTGCTGGATCTGTCATGCAATCGCATCCTCTTCGAACAGAAAAAGACCTTCTCATTACTTCTTGAACCGCTCTTTAGTAGCTAAGACCTCAGCACGAGTGAAACTCGCGGCGGAAAGAATCGATTGCGCTAACTTCCGCCTCGCTGCCTCGTGATCCACTCGCGGACGTATCCCGCGCAGTTCTTCAGTGTGACTCCGTCCGTTTCACACTGCTCGAGAAACGTAATGGCGTCTTGACCTAGCAGAGTTACATCCTTTAAGTCCAAAATTAAGGGGCGTCGATTCCCTTCCGACCTAATTAGTGTTTCCAATTCGGCGGTAGCGTCCCGATCCATTCGGCCGCTGAGCGTAAAGACCACTTGCCCGTTCTCCGACCTGCGAATTCTCAGCATTTCATCCTCTCTCGGGAACGAGCTCCGTCCTCAAGTTGCGGGCTTTTGCTCTTCCGTGCCGAAGACAGATACCGCGAAACTATATTCATTGTTGGTCATTGGCCCCTACCTACTCTCCAATTAGGGGGCAAGCACGTGGCCAATCGTAAACCACTGAGAATACGCTACTTGAGGACTATAAGATTGGCGAGAATTCGCCAATTGGCGAGATGCTGCTGTATAACGATCCTCGTGAAGCAGTCGAGAATCACTTTGGACAGAGGGTTACATGGTCTTTGACGGACCTGTACCTTTGAACCGGTGCTTATTGATCTTCAGCGACCTGATCTTCGACTCGAGAGTCGATCGTGGCATGCCGAGTTTGGCAGCGGCGCCGGCGGGTCCGTACACCCGTCCACCGCTTGCCGTCAATGCAGCCTCAATGATCGCCTTCTCTTGAGAAGCGAGCTCCTGAGATAGGTCCAGTCGACTATTCGGCTCAATGTCACGACCTTGTCGGGAAAGCCAACGTTTATCGACAGAAAAAGTCTCGGTTTCACATACAATGACGGATCGCTCAATCACGTTCTGCAATTCCCGAATATTACCCGGCCAGGGGTACGATTGGAGCAGATCGAGGCTTTTTCTGTTCACCGGGAATACGTTGAGCCGGTAAAAGAGGTCGCTCCGGAACATGCCCGCCGCGATGGCAGCCTTCAGATCGCGGTTAGTAGCCGCGATAAGCCGAACATCAGTTCGGATGGATACGGCTCCGCCCACACGCTCAAATTCGTGTTCCTGCAGAACACGCAAAAGCGCGATCTGGGTTTCGGCAGGAAGCTCTCCAATTTCGTCGAGGAAGATCGTGCCTCTATCGGCCAGTTCAAAGCGTCCTAAACGCCGCTGAGTTGCCCCAGTAAAGGCTCCCTTTTCATGGCCGAACAACTCCGAGGCGATCAAGTCGCGCGGGATCGCTGCGCAATTCACACTAACAAATGCGTATGAGGAGCGTCGGGAGCGCCGATGAATCGCACGGGCAACCAGTTCCTTGCCTGTTCCGGTCTCGCCCGTAATCAGGACGTTGGAGTCGGTCGCAGCAACCTTGGATATGTGGGAAAGCACCCGTTGAAGGGGCGCCGAAATCCCGACGATCTCCTCGAACATCGATGCCTTATCGATTTCCTCGCGCAACGCAACGTTTTCTTCCTCAAAGCGGTCCTTCAGGCGCTTGATTTCTTCGAAAGCTTCCTGTAGCGCGGCTCTGGCCTGCCACTGCTCGGTAACGTCCATTGTGGTTCCGACAAATTCAACAAGGTCGCCCGACTCGTTCAAGATCGGATGGCCAACAGTATGTTGGTGCCTGATCATTCCATTGGGAAGAACAACGCGGTAGTCCACTTGATAATCAGTTTTGTCGATTTCGCTCGTTTTAATAAGTTCATGAACGCGCTTCCGGTCCTCAGGATGAATCCTGTCAGCCCAAAAACTAGCCTTCGCGAAATCCTCCTCATAAGGGCTAAGGCCGAACATTCGATAGACTTCCGGCGAGATTGTCAGTGTGCCTGATGCAACATCATGTTTCCAATTGCCCGAATGGCTTAATCTCTGCGCCTCAAGCAAGTCTGCTTCGCTGCGTCGCAGCTTCTCTTCTACTTGCCGCCGCTCCTCAATATCCGTAAACAGGACATACCAGCGGACGATCCGGCCTTCCTTGTTCCGAAGTGGCTGCCCTCGCACCTGGAACCAACGGTATACGCCATCAGCACGGCGTATACGGTGCTGAGTGTCATACGGTTCTCCGGTCTGCACCGAGCGACCCCACTGGGTTATCACGAGCGATCGATCGTCTGGATGTATAAGCGGCGCCCAATTTCTCAGTTCCTCAAGCGTCTTCCCCGTGTAATCCAGGATTCGTTGATTTACGAGCTCGACCTCACCTTCCGCAGTCATGGTACAGGTCAAACCGGGAATGCTATCGACGATCAGTCGAAAACTCCGTTCGCTCGCACGTAGGGCCTCTTCCGCCTGCTTTGCTGCTGTGACGTCCATCACGGCGCCTACAAACTCAAGGCTCCCAGACGAGGTTGTCAACGCGCGAGCTAAAACGTGGAGGTGCTTGATCGAACCGTCAGGCATCAGCAAACGGTGCTCAAGGTCGAAGTCGGCTCTTGCCTCACATGCCCGGTCGAGGGTCTGCCGCACGAGATCTCTGTCGTTGGGATGAATTTGTCGAAGCATCATCTCCAACGTAGGCTTTACCGCTCGATCGTGTTCAAAGATACTGTAGGTTTCCGCTGACCAGTAGATTTCTCCGTTGGCAACACTCCAGCCGAAGCTGCCAGTGTGGCTTATGCTCTGCCCCTCGGCCAGAAACGCTTCGCTGCGTTGCAGATCTGAATAGAGGCTGGCATTCTCTAGCGAAATTGCGGCTTGCGAAGCCAGCAACTCCAGCACTGCTACTCGGTCCGACGTGAAGACACATGGCGTCAAAGTGTTCTCCAGATAAAGTGCGCCGACAAGTTTCGTTTGCTTGACGATAGGCACGCATAGGACAGATCTGGGCCGCCTGTGCCGTACGTACTCGTCCTCCGAATACAAGTTCCCGGTCGAGGCGTCATCAAGCAACACGCGCTCCTGAGTCCGAATCACATAGTGAAGCGCGGATTGTGGGAGATCGGATGGGGTGACCGTCGTCCGCCGAAATGTGATTGCGGGCCTTCCGTAACCCGTCGTAGCCTCTGCCTCGATTTGCGGCTCGTCGCCTCGGAGAAGGATGAGGAGACCTCGGTCGGCTCCCGCATGCTCAATCGCGATTCGCACGAGGTTCTCGATCAGCTTGGGCAGCGCAATCTCGCCCGACACTGCTTGCGCGACTTTGATAACCGTGGCGAGATCCAGCTTTTCGACCGAAGCCCCGATCGTGGTCGCCGGACCGGGGACTGCCTCTTCGTCCCTGAGGTGCGGATATAGCTGATCGATCTGCCGCACCTTACCGTCCGCCCCCCACCGGCGGTAGCAGTATCGGGCGTCCTGCAAATAGGCGCGCGCGATCTTCTCGAAACCCCGCGCCTCGTAGAAACGCGCGGCGAGTTCGTTGGCGAGGGCCTCATTCTGGACAAATCCGTTGGCGCGCGCCGAGCAGATGGCCTCCTCGTAAAGATGCTCGGCATCGAGCTCGCGGCCTTCGATGCGTGCGATCTCCGCCCCCACCAGGGCGACGCGGTTTTCGAGATATTCGAAGCAATCCGCCGCCCATTCTTCGAGTTGTTTATGATGGGCGGCTAGAGCCTCGAGATGGCGCCGGTGCTGCTTGGGGCATGCGGAATTACAGGATGCCGCATGGGAGAGAGCGCCATACAAATGATAATCCGCGTTTTCGAACACAGACGGTGATGTCCAGAGCAACTGTTCTGCACGTGATGATGCCTCGATCGCCGACACATGATCTCCCGCCAAGAAGCGAGCCTGGAGCTTTCCGATCCAATACCAGCACTCGGGCTGGGCTAACGCGCAGTCACGCGACAAATGGCGCTCGAACCGAACCTCCTCGAACCCGTCATCGTTGAAAGAGCCGAATGTCGGCGTCAAGCCGCGCAGGGTCCGGATCAGCGCCAGCTGCGAGGTGATCATGTCGACGACGGCCCCGAACCGCGCGTTTTGCGCGAACGCAAGGCCGTTCTCGGCTTCACGCTCGACGTCCGCAAGTGGCTCGCCCGCTACCAGAAGATTCGTGTTCAGGTTCTTGCAGCTGAAAGCCGCAAAGGTCAGATCACCGATTTTGTACGCGGCATCGAAGGCACGACGCACCAGTTCGCGGTTGACTCGAAGATCTCTCGTCCAAGCCATGACGTTGCCGAACGTCGCGTAGGTTCGGGCCTGAAACCGCTTGAATCCGCGTTTCTCGACGAGCTCACAGCCCAGGCGCCCGAAGTCGGATCCGGCCTTGGAGGCGCCGAAGCGGTCTCCGGCGATCATGCCGAACCATACATAGGCGAAGCACGACGCGTCGGTGTTGCCATGTTCGAGACAGAGATTGACCATCCGGCAAATGACGAGCGAATTCAGGTTCTCATCGATGTACAAGGCCGGCGCCACCATCTCGGTCAGAACATCGAGCGTGGCGAGGCAAACCGGATCCGTCATCAAGGGCAGGTCGATGAGCTCCTCAATCGATCGGCTTCCGAGCTGCGACCAGATCCTTTCGTATTCGCCACGTACTTCATCGATTGTTGGATGCGGCAACCAATATGTGCCGCCCCGCTCGAGGTATTCAAGACAGACCTCCACGCCTCGGTCGCTCCGACCCCAGCATCGTGTAAAGCATGAGGCGCAAACGCGCGACCGCAGCGATATTGTGGGCACTTCCGGCACGTCGCGTGAGCATCGAGAGCCGATCTTCCGCCGCCGCCATATTTGCGGTCAGCAGTTCACACTCGGCCATATAAAGTTCGACAGCGAAGATGAGCTCGTATTTCTGGTCCCAGCTCTCTTCGGTCAGCAAGTTTCGGGCGGCCGTAAGATAGCTAAGCGCCGACGTGTACGCAGCCGACGTCTTAGCTCGCCTGCCGGCGATCAAATTCAGCTCCGCGGCGCGCTCACGTTCTTCCGCTGATGGGATGAGGTGAGAGCCACGATTCAGCTGGTTGACGGTGTCGAAAATCTTCTCTTCGATCTCCGCAGGCGCGGTACGTGACGCGAGGAGACGGCCGATTCGAAGGTGGGCGGCGCCACGCGCGTCTTCGGATATTAGTGAATAGGCCGCTTCCTGGACGCGATCATGCAGGAACCTATAGGCGCGTTCGGACTGGAAAACGAGCCCGGCTCGGACCGCTTCACGCAGGTCGTCGTGCATTTCCTCCTTCGAATCGTGATAGACCATCGTCAGCTGGGTGAATTCCGCACTGTCGCCCAGACAGGCAAGCTGTTGTAATGCCTTTTGAGTCTCGACGGGCAGACGGTTCAACTTCCCAACCATGAGGTCCACGACATTATCGGTGTAACCTTTGGCGTGAATGCGATTCAGATCCCAAGACCATCGCGCTGCGCTGTATTCGAAGGTAAGTAGTCCTTCCTCCGCAAGCGCAGAAACGAACTGGATAGCGAAAAATGGATTGCCACCAGTCTTCTCGTGGACCAGTTGCGCCAGCGGGATGGCGCGCTCCAGTTCGCAGTGAAGAGAATCCGCAATTAACCGTCCCAAGTCTTCACAGGTTAACGGCGCGAGTACAACATCATGCACTGCCGCTCCGGCCTGGCGGATCGCTTCGAGCTTGCGCATCAGCGGATGGCCGGAATTGACCTCGTTGTCCCGATAGGCGCCGATCAACATCAAGTGCTGCACCTGCGGCCGGCTCAACAAATCCTCGACTAAATCCAGCGTTGCCGCGTCAAGCCATTGCAAATCGTCAAGGAACAGCGCAAGAGGATGTTCCGGCCGCGCGAAGACGCCAATAAATCGACGGAACACCAGCTGGAAGCGGCCTTGCGCGTCCTGTGGCGGAAGATCAGGGACTGGCGGCTGCTCTCCGATGATGAGCTTCAATTCGGGGACCAGATCTACAATCAGCTGTCCATTCGGACCTAACGCCTCATAAAGGGCATCGCGCCAATCGCGCAGCTCCAGTTCGCTCTTAGTCAAAAGCCTACGGATAAGGCTCTGAAAGGCTTGCGCCAAGGTGGCATAAGGAATGTCGCGCTTGTACTGATCGAACTTGCCGGATGCAAAAAGACCGCGGGGCGGAACAAGCACTTTGTGGAGCTCATCGACCACGGAGGACTTACCGACGCCGGAGTAACCAGATACAAGCACGACCTCCGGGATCCCGCTGGCCACGACCCGGCCGAATGCCGCCAGCAGGACGTCGATGTCGGACTCTCGCCCATAGAGCCTCTCTGGGATCAGCAATTGGTCTGATGAATCGTGCGTGCCCAACGGAAACGGATCGATCCTACCGTGCGACTCCCATTCCGAGAGGCATCGCCGAAGGTCGGCCTCCAAGCCTTCGGCGGTCTGATAACGCTCTTCGGCGTTCTTGGCGAGGAGCTTCATGGTCAGAGAAGACAGCGGCTCGGGGACTGCGATGCAACTGCTTGGTGGGGTCGGCTGACGGGCAATGTGGCAGTGGACCCACTCCATGGGGTCGGCGGCGGCAAACGGTAGCGCGCCAGTAAGCATCCGATACAACGTGACGCCCTGAGAATAAAGATCGCTGCGCGCATCAACCGAGCGGTTCATGCAACCGGTCTGCTCGGGCGCCATGTAGGCGAACGTGCCGGCAATAATCTCCGGCGGAGCGGGCGCTTGGCGCTCGCGTGGCAGCCGGGACGCATTTCCGAAGCCGGTAAGCCACACGTTATCGGCGTCGTCGACGAGCACATTTTCAGGCTTGATGTCCTTATGCACGATTCCGCGCCGATGGACTTGGCTGAGTGCTGTCGTCAAGCCGATCGCAATACGCAGGACGCGGGTCAGATCGAGCAGTTGCCCCTGGCCTCGGTCAAGAATCCGATCCAGAGGCTCACCCCCAGGGTCTTTAAGTACGAGGATCGTCCGCCCTTCGTGACGAGTGAGCGCCAAAGGCTTGGCTGCCCATGCGGAATCGAGTTCGTCTGCGAGCGAGTATTCGTTCTCCACCCGCCTGAGACTCTGAGGCGACGGGTGTTCTGTCGCGGGTGCCAGTACCAGCACGGGCGATGGGTTGCCGTGCTGCCGGCCGCGGTACAGAGTGAAGTCCGCACCTTCCCGGAGAGGCACGAGCGTGTACTCGGAAGGCTCCGTAGCGGAAGGCATACTCGTGCCCACGTGGCACTACCCTGGAATGATTCTGACAACCGGCTCGGAGGACGTCAACGCCGGCACACCTGCGGCCCATGGTCATCTATGGCGGAAGCTAGTGGGAGTCGAACCCACCTGCGCCGGACTAGCAGCGCACACTGGTTTTGAAGACCAGGCCCAGCACCAGCCAAGTCTAGCTTCCATCTCCGATTGTAGAGCCCGAGCTCCGGCTCATCGCTCACAGCACCAATTGACGGAACAAGTCTTCGAGCGTGCTCGCGGGGTCGATGCAGAGGCCTGTGTGCACTGGCGAGACTTGCAGGATGGTGCTGCGAGGGGACACTAGCCAGTGGAAGCGTTGGCGTCGATTGAGCTGGCCGAGAGGGCCTGCCTCGCTGTTACCGGCCGCCACATTGGTTACCGCAATCAATCGGCTTTTCACGCAGGCCAAATCGACCTCGGGCCACAGTGCCAGGAGCTTGCGTTCATCCACATAGGTCCGGGCACCCAAGTAATCGCGCTCGGGGCAGAAGAGGACGACGCCGGCGTTCAGGAACTCTTCACGCTCAACGCGCGGCACCAACCGGAACACGGCGTAATCAAACAAGTGCTGCGCGGGCAAGAAGAGCCTCCTCCAAAAATCCGGCTGATGCATCCAGTCTGTGCTTGAAGAATTCGAGGTAGCCTTCGCGCTTGCTCGCCGCAGTTTCGCTACCCGGTTCTGCGATCAGCCACTCATCAGGCACTTGCTCCAGGATGTCCCGAAATAGCGCGATGCTCAGTCGTGCTGTGAGCCGCTCGTGCGCGGCCTCGAGCTCGGTGGCCCAAGGCAACAGCACATGACTTCGGATCGCCGGGAAACGGCTGCGCGCCGCAGCTTCCACATCGCCCCAGCTGTGATGGAAGTACAATGCGGCCCCGTGGTCGATGAAGTACAGCTCCTTGTGCCAGATGAGCAGGTTCGGATTGCGCGGCGTGCGGTCGACATTCGTGACGAACGCATCGAACCACACTGCCTCGGATGCGATTCTGGCAGGCGCTTTGTCACCGGCGGCGGGATCGAACATGACACTGCCGGGCAGGAAGTCGAGCGCGAGGTTCAGACCTACGCTGGCTCGGAGCAGGTCTTGAATCTC
>DASQVJ010000768.1:0-7402 GCA_035640835.1 Bryobacteraceae bacterium | reverse complement strand
GCGAGATCGTCCTCAGCGTGCCTTTCCGAAATACGCAAGGCGGTGCGATCCAGAGCGAGCCGCCGGTGATTTCAAAGAAGTCCCTCGATGTCTCGAAGCTGAACGCTCTCAAGCAGGATGCCGCGAGCCACAACAATCAAGTGAAGAACCTGCCGAAGAAGTAGTTTCGGTCAATGCCGAACAGGCTCGCGAACCACCACCGTCTCGCCGGCCTTAACCTTCGCGATTGTTTGCCGCTGACCACTCGGCCAAATCACCTCAAAGCCGCCGACCTCGGTCAATGTCCCGAGGCCAAAGTGCAGGACGTCGAGCACTGACGACGCATAGCCCGACGCCGAGTTCTGCTGCCGCCACTGGTTCCCGACACGCACGCGAGCCCCGATCGAGCGACCCTCGACCTTCACGCGAAGCCAGTTGCCGCCATTCGTTTCGTTCCGCCACACCTCGGGCTTATCGCCGAGCACCGTTAAGATCGCATCGAGCCGTCCATCGTTATCGAGATCAGCAACCGCAGCACCGCGATGAGGCGCCGCAGGCCCGATCTCCTGCGTTGCCACAAAAGCACCCTGGCGATTCAGAAAGATCGTGTCGGGCTCGCGATACCGTTCACTTCGCAGCAGCTCGACATTGTCCGTGACATGCGAGTTTGCGGTGAAGAGGTCCTTCCAACCATCGTTGTTGAGGTCCGCGAAAACGGCTCCCCAGCCACTGCGACGAGCGGCAGCAGCGCCAAGTCGACTCGGATACGTTGCATCACGAAACTCCGACCCACCATGATTTCGAAGCAGCAGAAAATTCTCGCCCGTGAGCGCCGTGACGATCAAATCCGGCCATCCGTCGTTGTCATAGTCCTGCGCGTCTGTCCCCATGCTCGACACAGGCTGACCTCGATCATTTAGGGCCGCGCCTAGCGTCAACGCCGATTCCTGAAACGTCCCATCACGCTGATTCATGAAGAGGAAGTTCGGCTCCGTATCATTGGTGACGAATATGTCGAGCCAACCATCGCCATCCGCATCGAGCACCGCGGCACTCATGCCCTTGCCGATGTGCTTCGCAATCCCTGTGCGCTCCGATACGTCTTCGAATGTCCCGTCACGCCGATTACGGTAGAGCCGGTTTGCAAGTCCCTTGTAGTCGCGAGGATTGCAGTACACCCGCAGGTTCTTCTCGCGATCGCCGCAAAAGCGATCCGCTTCCGGGCGCCAATCGAGATAGTTCACGACAAACAGATCCAACCAACCATCGCGATCGTAGTCCAGCCACGCGGCCGCAACCGACCACTTGTCATCACGAAGACCCGCTTCTTTCGCGACCTCCCGAAAGCCGCTTGAGGTGTTGCGGTAAAGCAGATTCCGGCCCAGTCCTGGAACAAACAGGTCAACGCGGCCATCGTTGTCGAAGTCAGCAACGGCCGCCCCAAACGCGAAGCCTTCACCTTGCAACCCTTGCGCTTCCGTCACATCTTCGAATCGCCAGTTGCCTCGATTCCGATACAGCCGATTCCAGTAACGCGGGGACGTTTTTCGAAAGGACGGAATCTCGGCACCATTAGCGAAGAACACATCCAATAGCCCGTCCCCATCGAAATCGAACACCGCCAAGCCTCCCGCCATGGTCGACGGAAGATACTTCTGTTCGGTTGGGAAGTTCTCCAGCTTGAAGTCGATCACGTCCATCCGCGTGAAACGGACAGGCGTCGCTTGATCGTTCACTTCGTCTGCCGATGCTCGCGACGCTTGATCCAGAACCCGCTTCGCCTCCGCGTTCCCCGGATCAAGCTTCAACGCCGCCCGCGCCGACGCCTCAGCCTCCGAGTATCGCCGAAGCTTGAACAACACCGACGACTCACCCGACAGGGCCTCGACAAATCTGGCATTCGCCTTCAGCGCTCGACGATAAGACTCGAGGGCTTCGAGCAAGCGGCCTCGTTCTTCCTCGACGCGGCCTCGCAAGTGATTCACTCGATCCGCGGGCTCACCCAACTCCTCCGCCCGAGCAGCCGATGCGAGCGCCTCCTCAAAACGACCGAGCATGAAGCGCACTCGAGCCAGCGCATAGTGAGCCGCGCTCCGGTTGGGTTCGACCTCGACAGCCCTTGCAAAACTCCCTTCCGCCTTCGTCAACTCGCCCAGTTGCTGCCGGCAGATGCCCAGCAACATGAGCGCCCCAAAATCGCGAGGTGCGTCCTGCAAGCGCTTCTCAAGAACCGAAGCGGCAGCGGCGTAATTCTTCTGTTCAAAGTTTCGCGTCGCCTCGTCACGCCAGGTCTGGGCCGCGATGGCGAGGGCTCCTAAGATCACCAACAGGAGTCCTCGCCAAGGCACGCGAGATTTCTTGAGCACGCAGATCACAATGTCTGCGCCCAATATACGCCGAGGCTACGCCGCTGCTGCGGGCATGTCGATGCCGGCCCACAAATTCATGGTGCTCAGCTCTTCACGGCCCGAAAGTTTGAGATTCATGAAGAGCTGCATGCGATACGCCGCATAGTGACTCAGCAACATACTCACCAGCAGCGCGCCCCGGGTTCCCTTGAGCATTCCGAACATCTCAAAGGTTTCGCGTAGCTTCGCATCATCCACTGAGCCCAGAACCTCTGCGAACATGGCGGACTCTGCCTCAAGCTTTTGCTTCACGCGCTCGAGGTCTGAGCCGTCTTCACTTTCCATTTGCTTTGTCCATTCCTGACGCCAGCTCTCCATCTCCCACGAGTCCGCCAGCACACCCTTCAAGTGCATTGGACCAAATATGGTGATGTATTGCAGCAGTTCGCGCGTGCTCCGGACTTTCGGAGCAGGCCGGAACTCCAGCTGAGCAGGATCAATCTTCGAGATCAGGTGCAGAATGATTCGGATTTCGTTCTGAACGGAACGAATAAGTTCGTCTTTTGTGAGAACCATAACTCCTCAATAGTAGAAACAGGATTAAGGTACAGCCAGACGAGACGGTAGCACAATCCGCGCGAGCCTGTCATAGCTCGCAGCGACTCCGCGCTCCATGCCGCTCTTCAATACGTTGTCGCGAGCCTCACGCGACGAGTAGTGCAGCGTGTTCGTTAGAGTGGTCACGCCGCTCTCTTCCGCGAGTTCCTGCGTCGATATCACCTCACCTTGCGTCCAGTCCTCGTCGAATAATTCAGTGCTCACGATGCGCCGCGGCGCGTCGATCTCCCGAAACGTTCCCCGCATCCCCATCTCGGCGCCCGTATGCTTGCGCCAGACGTACCGAATCTGGCCACCGACTCTCAAATCCACCTCACAGGTCTCGAGCATCCAGCCATCGGGGCCGTGCAGCCATCGTTTCAGCAACTCGGGTTTGGTCAAGGCATCGAAGACCATCTCACGAGGCGCGTCGAACGAGCGAGTCATTACGATTTCGCGCTCGGCTTGTGCGGATACCTGCAGCGTTCTGGCACTATTCATGCGCTATCTCCTTTGGCTTTGATCCGTCCGCGTTTCTTCTCTGATTTCATCTCCTCGAGCAACACATCAAGCCGTTCGAAGTTGCGTTCCCACACTTGCCGGTACCCCTCCAGATATTTGTTGGCCTCCTGAAGCGGACGACCTTGGATCCGGCACGGTCGCTTCTGAGCATCGCGTCCGCGCGTAATCAGGCCGGCCCTCTCCAGCACCTTCAAATGCTTCGAGATTGCGGGCTGGGTCATGGCAAAAGGTCGAGCAAGGTCCATTACGGAAGCCTCCCCGGCGGCGAGCCTTGCCAGGATCGCTCGCCGGGTGGGGTCCGCAAGTGCTGCAAAAGTTGCGTCAAGTCGCTGAGACGAAGTCATTGTGTATAACCGAACGGTTTCAATACCATTTGGTTATACTCGGGATCGCTCAAGCGGTCAAGAGGAAATTCTTTGACTCTACACTGGAAATGCAGTGCGGGTTCTGTTGTTGCTGTTAGCTGCTCTTGCCCTCGACGTTCATGGCCAGACCGTCGAAACGTGTTGCCGGCTGGAGATCAAGGTGGAAACCGCAACCGGATTACCCGTTCCGGGTGCCTCCGTCCGAGTCGTGTCCGGAGCCATTCGCTACGACCTGACAACGGGACCAGACGGTCGTGCTCAGCTCAAATTGCGAGCGCCGGGCCATTACACGCTGACTGCCATCGACTCTCAATCGCGCCAAGCACAAAACACCTTCGAGGTCGACCGCGACCAGGTCTTGCCAATCATCATGATCCTGGAGGCCGTTTCTCCGAGACGCGACCAGGTCACCGTGGAAGCCACCGTTTCCCCGCTTGAGCAGGACGCACCTCCGACCTCTGCCACTGGCTCTCAACTCGCTTCCCTGCCCCAAAGAGTTGCCGATGTTCGCAACGCTTTGCCATTGATGCCCGGCGTCGTGCGCACACCGGAGGGCAAGCTTCGCATCTCCGGATCACCTGAATACCGCAGCACATTCCTGGTGAACTCGATCGATGTCACCAACGCTGCAACCGGATCGTTCGGACCCACAGTGCCCATCGACATCATCGACCAACTTCAAATCTACAAAAGCCCCTTCCTCGCGGAGTACGGACGCTTCAGTGCAGCAGTGGTCGCGGTGACCACTCGTCGCGGCAGCGATCGATGGCACTACGAGCTGAACGACCCGACACCCGAACTGCGCATCCGAAGCGGGCACATCGTCGGCATCCGAGGCTTCACACCACGATTCGCGGCTACTGGGCCCTTGGTCCGGCAGAAGCTTTACTTTGCAGGCGCGGTCGCGTTCGGACTTCGAAAGAGACCCGTCTATCCATTGCCGTTCCCGTACAACGAAGAGACGACCCAGAGTACGAACGCGTTCGTTCAGTGGGACTACTTGCGAAGCGCATCGCATACCGTGAACGTGCAGTTGCACGGCGTCCCGCAACGGGCAAACTTCGTTGGATTGAACTTCTACACGCCCCAACCCGCAGCGCCGTTGTGGCGTGCGCACGAGTTTCGAGCGTCGGTGCAAGACAGCGTGCAACTCGGAAACAGCCTGCTCCAATCGAGCCTTTCGGTCTCGGAAAACCTCTCAGTTACGGGTGGTCAGGGCAATGCAGATCTGCAGTTGACGCCGGTGGAGACCTTCGGCAACTATCCATTCCGCTCGGACTCTCGAACTCGACGCGCGCAATGGACGGAACTGCTCGCCTTGCCTGCACTGCGCGCTGCGGGCAAGCACCAGCTCAAGCTAGGGAGCATGCTCGGATTCACACAGCTTCGCGGTTTCATTGGCTCCGATTCGAACATCCAGGTACGAGACCTTGCGGGTAACCGGGTCGATTTCATCGCACTCAAGGAAGGGCCTGGATTTCGGCTGCGTGACACGGACCTTGGCCTGTTCGTGCAGGATGGCTGGGAGCCATGGCCGAGCCTTCGCCTCGATGTCGGCTTGCGAAGTGACTGGCAGAGCATCAGTGGAGTCACCAGGCTCGCGCCACGCGTAGGGCTTGCGTGGATGCCGCTCGCTGAGGTCCGCACCGTCCTGCGCGGCGGATTCGGTTGGTTCTTCGATCGAGTGCCTGTTCTCGCCTACGCCTGGCCGTTCTATCCGCAGCGCAGCGGCCTGCCGAATCGACTGCTCGCGGGCGACGGCGGGATGCTGACTTTTGGCTCAGCGCAGCCCGGATCTTACGCACCCCGTAGTCGCACGTGGACCCTTGCCCTCGATCAGCCGGTCGGACGGGCTCTGTTGCTGAGCACGTCGTATCAGGACAGCCTGTCGCGAGGTCTACTGATCGTGGAGCCTCGCCCTACCGAGGTCGCGCTCGCCGGTCGAGGTTCGGCACGAACACAAATTTTCGAGGTGATCAGTAAGCTCTCGTGGTATTCGGAACAACAGTGGATCATGTCCTACGCGGCGACACGAGCACGCGGTGACTTAAATTTGTTTCTCGACGTTGCTGGAACGTTTCCCAGCCCAATTTTACGTTCCAATGTTTACAGTGGACAGCCCGAAGTGGTCCGGCATCGGTTTCTAACCTGGGGGGTGTTCCCTTTGGGACATGGTGTCCGTTTAGCGCCGGTCCTCGAGTGGCGTTCCGGGTTCCCGTACTCCGCGCTGAACGTGCAACAGTTGTATGCCGAAACTCCCAATTCCCGGCGGCTTCCCACGTTTTTCAGCCTCGACGCGTCCATCGCAAAGGACATTGCGATGAGGGGCCACAAGGTTCGCATCTCATTCAGCATGTTCAACATAACGGACCACGGGAACTTCGATGCGGTTCGCTGGAATGTGTCCGACCCACAGTTTGGCGAGGTCCTGGGAAGACGTCCACGCCGCTTCCGGCTCAACTTTGATTGGCTATTCTAGAGATCGTGATTCACACAACCGCAACGCTAACGTGACGTCTCAGTGACATTCGTTGCTAAGAGGTCAGTGAATTGCATCGCTTTGAATGATCAATGAATCGCAATCTCGCTACTTTGGTTCTCCTTTCAACTTTTATCGGATTCGCGGCCGACGGTCAGCTCGTTCCGCCGGCTGTTGTACCTGGAACGGCCTTACCCAAAGCGGCGCCTCCTGCCCTGATTGCGCCCGCAATTTCTCCTTTGACGCCCGCGCCCATAGCCCCTGCCGCAAAACCCGAGGAGCCTTCGGTAAATTGGCAGGGCTTGTATCGCCAGTCAGCCCTGTTCCTGGGAGTGGAGCATGCGTTCCGCCTCGCGACGGAGGCGGGGACTCGTGGAGCGAAGGGTCCCTTCCTGCAGGGATACGTAAACTCCGTCAGTAACCTTCACGGTTGGTCCGATGGTGATCCGTTTTATGTGAACTATATCGGTCACCCGATGCAAGGCTCTGTAGCCGGATACATTTGGGCCCAGAACGACCGGCGTTATGCGTCGGTGAAGTTTGGCAAAAACTCGACCTATTGGAAAAGCCGTCTGCGCGCTACGGGGTACGCGTGGGCCTACAGCACACTGTTCGAGATCGGACCGTTGAGTGAAGCGAGCATCGGCTACATTCAGTCCAAACATCCACAGCAGGGCTTGGTGGACCATGTCGTCACACCCGTCATAGGTCTTGGATGGATGGTGGGCGAAGACGCCATTGATCGATACCTGCTGACCGGCCTCGAGCAGCGCGTTCGGAACACCTATGTTCGGGCTTTTGCTCGCAGCTTCTTGAATCCAACGCGCAGCATGGCCAATCTGATGGCCTTTCGAGTGCCTTTTTATCGCGACGGCCGCAGTATCTTCACGGAGAAGTCGCAGGTTCGATCCATCAGCACGGAAGAGCCCGACGAGCAGATTCGAGAGGACGACGGACCCGCGCCTCTTGAGGTCACGGCAATCTATTCTGGATACCGCCTGGGAAGCTCGCGGTCCTGCACAGGTGGAGGCGCGGAAGCTGCCTTCCGTTTGGCATCAGACTGGCAACTCGTGTTGGATGTCCACGGTTGCGAGCTCGGTGGCCTTCCCAAG
>DASQVJ010000767.1:0-2654 GCA_035640835.1 Bryobacteraceae bacterium | reverse complement strand
TCGTTGGGATCGTCCTTGCGTGTGCTGTACCACCTTGTCGGACCTATGGGCTTACCGGGCAGTGCGAGTGAAGCAGTGGCCTGGTACTCACCGTCGTGCGTTCGAGGGACCTTGAGCAAAATCTCGACCACATCGCGCTCTGTCATCTCGCGAGGCTTGCCGAGTTTGTCGGTAATCTCAACGTCTGCACCTATCTCAAGCTGCTCGGGCCGAAAGTAGACGACGTTGTTTTCCGGCACGTGATAACCCATCGCGTAGAAGAGGCGCGAGGTGATGGCGTCGGCGGACGTGGCCATCTCGGGGTTGGACAGAGGATCGAACTTGATGAAGAAGCGTCGCTTGTTGCTGTCGAGGATCACGAAACCTGGCGTGACGCCCTCGTTTTTGGCGCTTACGACAGTCCACTTGCCTGCGGCCGGCAGAGTGAAGGGGCCCGCGCCGTGCTTCAGTTCGTCAATCGACATGCGCTTGTAGTAGTGCCGTTTTTCCCACCAGGCACCCTGCATTGGCTCGCCCAGTGTGTTTACACCTTTCCCGCGGATCAGAGGACCTTTTTCCGGCTGGCGCTCGCCGGGCTTGCCGAACTGGTGATTGAAGAGATCGAAGTAATCGCTGAGCTTGCGGTTCTTGAGATCGCCGACCGGAAGGGGGCGGGGTTCTTTGTCCAGGGGATCATCAGGATAGAAATGCGGAGGCTGGCCGACATTGGCGGACAGAGTCACTAACGCGACGGAAGCAAGGATGAGCGCGCGCATGGGTCTTCCCCCCTAATAGATGGGCTGAGCGGTAACTCCGTACCGCCTTTGATTAAACAAGTCGTTGAATTTAAACCAGACTTGGAAGCCTTCATGGCTAAATCCTACGTCAATTCGCAGGAAGACGGCGTTTCGAGCGTTGAAGCGAAGGCCGAACCCGGCGTCGGTCTGCAGATCGGAGAAGGAAAGCAGCGTGCCACGAGGCATCACTTTCCCGGCATCGAAGAAAACGGCTCCATCGAGCCCGGAGAATATCTCGTACTGATACTCGGCGGTGTAAACCACCGCATTGCGGTCGTTGAAGCGGTTGAAGCGGTAACCGCGGAGGTCGTCCGCACCGCCGACGAACGGCGCGAGATAGAACGGCACGGCATCGTTCCGATCCGTTTCGGTAAACACGCCTTTGGCTCGGAGGGCGATCCGCCGAGTCTTGTTTAGCAACGGGATGAACTGCTGGGCTTCTGCATCGAAGCGGCGGAAGCTGAACCGATCGAGTTTGCGATCGTTGTAAAAGCTGTACGACACGATATAGTTACCGCCGGACTTGGCGCCTTCCGGATTATCGCGGTAGTCGTATTGTCCGAAGAAACTCGAACGCCAGAAGTTCGTTTGCTGCTCGAGCCCGGGGACGTCGAACGCGCGAAACTGCACATCGGCTGAGATGAAGCGATCGTCCTGGCCCGGTCCGACGTTCGTCCAAAGTAGGCCGAGCGAGCTGCCGACTGCCAAATGTCGTATGAGCTTGTATGCGACGAGGCCATCGACGTTGACGTCCTCGAGGCGAAAGTCGGAGCGGCCCGTCTTGCGGGAGCGGGGGCCGGGGCCGTAATAAGGGAGGCTATTGTAGTCTCGTCGAGTAGCGAGGAAGTCGAGATCCAGGCGGTTGTGCAAGAGGCGCGGGAAGTTGGCTTCGGTCTCCAACCGGGTGTATAGGCGAGTGGAGCCCTGAGCTAGGCCGCGGGCGGTGAGTTGGCCGTTCAGAAGATCTTCGCGCTTGTATTCGGGTCCAGCCGCGAAGCCGCTGCCCGTGACCATGTTGCCGAGAACCAATCGGAGGCCGTTGTAGCCTGCTGTGATGCGCTCGAGCACATGCTGGTCTTTGATGTCGCGCAAGACCCGCTCAGCCTTACTTACGTCTTCAGGCTGAACCTTCTTAGCCTTCGCTTCGCGCTCGCGCTGGATCTGCTCAGTGCGCGTGTTGGGTGTATCTGCAGGCTGAGCTCTGAGGGATCCGAGGGCGAGCAGCGAGGAAGAAACGATTCGAAGTAGCTGGTTCAAGAGTTCCCCTAAACACTTAAGTGCTATATCACGTGCCGCTGCGAGGCGTAACCCGTTTCCGTCTTGGATACAGCAAATCAGCCAGAAGATTCAAGTGCCAACGTTAACGTTCGCGACGTGGAACCACCACCTCAGGGGGAATGGTGGCACCTGCTGCATTACGAACACGAATCGGCTGGGGACCGACGGGACTGACACGCATTTCCTTATCATTGACGTCGACGATGAGGAAATGGCGTTGAGGCGCCCATCCGACGATACCTTGCTCGGTCATAGTGCGATTCAGAGCGCCCCCACGGAGCTCGCCACCGGCACCGCTGACGAAGAACTGGATGTTGCCGGTTTTCGCATCGCGGGTGCTGACTTGAAAATTGTGCTCGTGGCCGGAGAATACGACGTCGACCCGGTACTTGCGGAAGAGATCGAACCAATGTTGCAGGCGCGGGAGTGCGGCTTCGTGCCTTGGTCCGGCGGTGAACATCGGGTGGTGAAAGACGGCGACTCGCCAGGGTGTCGTTGGCGGCTTGCTCAATTGCTCTTCCAACCATTTGGTTTGCTCTCTCTCGGCGAGGTAAACGGGTTTGGGCTCGTCGCTATTGGTATTGCGTGAGCTGTCGAGCA
>DASQVJ010000766.1:0-19078 GCA_035640835.1 Bryobacteraceae bacterium | reverse complement strand
CGTGCAGATCACGCTCGACGTGCAGTTTCTGAAGAAGCCGGTTCAGGTTTCGCAACGCTAAGCGGTAGCTTCCACGAGGGCGAGATCTCTTCCCCGCCCTCGAAACCATTTGGCCAATTCCTGAAAGAGATAATCGAACGTGGCTACTCTTCATCACATCTCCCGTAAGCCCGAAACGCCGTCGGATGGCCGACCGCCTTTGCTGCTGTTGCTTCATGGTGTCCGCAGCAATGAAGAGGACCTGATCGGGCTGGCTCCGCTGCTCGACCCGCGGTTTCATGTCGTGAGTATGCGCGCTCCCCTGACACTCGGTCCATCGGCCTACGGCTGGTTTCCCGTCCAGTTTGTCCCCGGTGGGTTTTTGATCGACGAGAATGTCGCCGAACAGAGCCGCAAGCAGGTGATCGATTTCACGTCGGACGCGGTCGAGAAATATGGCACTGATCCGGATCGCGTTTACCTGATGGGCTTCAGCCAGGGGGCCATCATGAGCCTCGCCTCGGCCCTCACCCAGCCCGATCTCTACGCCGGAGTGGTCGCCATGAGCGGTCGTTTTCTTCCTCAGATCGAGCCGATCATTGCGCCGGCGCATGATTTGAAGGGCCTGCCCATCACGGTCGTGCACGGGACCTACGACGAAGTGATCCCGGTCGAGTTCGGTCGCACCATCAAAGAGAAACTCGAGAAGCTGCCGGTGGACTTAACGTACCGCGAGTATCCAATGGGACACCACGTCTCGCAGGAGAGCATGCGGGATGTGTCGAAGTGGCTTACGAGTGCTCTGGACGATCCGCGCCGGCTTTAGCGAACGGGGATCATCTCGCAATCGCAGCAGTCGGTGCAGCGGCCACAGCGGGAACACAGATGGTTCTCGCATGCATCTTTCGTGCAATACACGCAAATCTGTGTCGACGGCTCGTCGCAAATACAGCATTCGAAAGTAAGAGTCTCGGTCACCTGGGAACTCCGTTGATGGTTTTGCGCCTTCCCCGGGTGAGGGGCTTAGCGGCTTCGGTTGGCGGCGTCGAGCGGGAGATCTGCCCTCGACACCGTTGCGCTTCCTCGTTCATGACTTGCATCTGCTGTTCCTGAACCTGCGCAAGATCGAAGACGTGCTGCTTCAGAGTCTCGCGGCTATTCGCCGTATCCGTCATGGCCTGCGTCAATTGGTTGGCCAGGTCTTCACCCTGATACTTACGGACACCATCTCGAAGCGAGCCGAGAACCGCTTGCGACGTCTCGATGCGGAAGAGCAGATCGAGTGAGGTGCTGAGCTTCTCGGGATCTTTTGCCACTTGTTCAGCGGATGCAACCATCTGTCCAACGCGATTCTTAGAAGAATCCAGGAGCTTGACATAGGCGTCGGGCGCACCGCGCTCCACCCATCGCCGAGCGTCGGCCCTTTCGAGTAAAGGCGGAAGCTTTCGGATCTGCTCGACCACCGCCAGCACGTTCTTGCGAACCTCCCAAACGGGCGTCAAGCTGGGTTGATTTTGCCCGAAGAGCGAGGGAGAAAGGGCCAGAAGGACTGTGACAACCTTCACAATCCCAGTGTAGCGCCCGCGGTTCTCGGAGCGTTTACTCCTTCGACAACTGCACGAGTTGCTTGTCGAGAACCAATTGCGCCTCTTCCGCTGTAAACTCCGTGACCTTGGAGTGTATGTTCATGGAGCAGAACTTCGGTCCGCACATGGAGCAGAAGTGTGCTTCCTTGAATCCTTCCTGAGGAAGCGTTTCGTCATGCATGGCACGAGCGGTTTCCGGGTCGAGCGACAGATCGAACTGCTGGTTCCAATCGAAGTTGTAGCGGGCACGTGACAGAGCGTCGTCGCGATCCCTGGCACCCGGCCGTTGACGGGCGATATCGGCCGCGTGAGCTGCGATCTTGTAAGCGATAATTCCCTGCTTCACGTCCTCGCGATTCGGGAGTCCGAGATGTTCCTTCGGTGTCACGTAGCAAAGCATCGATGCGCCGTGCCAGCCGATCATCGCGGCACCAATGGCTGACGTGATGTGATCGTAGCCAGGCGCGATGTCGGTGACCAGCGGCCCGAGGGTATAAAACGGAGCCTCGTGGCACATCTCCATTTCTTTGTCGACTTGCAGCTTGATCTGGTCCATCGGAATGTGACCCGGACCCTCGATCATGACCTGCACGTCGTAGTTCCATGCGATTTTCGTGAGCTCGCCGAGAGTCTTCAGCTCTGCAAACTGCGCTTCGTCACTGGCATCGGCGATGGAACCCGGCCGCAGTCCGTCGCCGAGCGAGAAGCTCACATCGTACTTCTGCAGGACCTTACAGATGTCCTCGAACCGCTCGTACAGGAAGTTTTGACGATGATTCTTTACCATCCACTCCGCGAGGATCGATCCGCCGCGGCTGACGATACCCGTGATGCGCTTGGTGGTGAGCGGAACGTATTGAATCAGGACACCGGCATGGATGGTCATGTAGTCGACCCCCTGCTGAGCCTGCTCTTCAATCACCTCGAGCATCAGGTCGGCGCTGAGATCTTCAATGCGCCGCACGCGCGCCAGGGCCTCATAGATCGGCACAGTACCGATCGGCACGGGTGAATTCTCGATGATTGCCTGACGGATGCGAGGGATGTCCCCGCCGGTGGAGAGGTCCATCACCGTATCGGCGCCGAACTTGACGGCGTAGTTCAGCTTCTCGAGCTCTTCATCAATGTTGGAAGTGGTCGCCGAGTTTCCGATGTTGGCGTTAATCTTGCACTTGGATGCAATGCCGATGCACATCGGTACCAGAGACGCGTGATTGATGTTGGCCGGGATGATCATGCGGCCTCGCGCAACTTCGGACCGAACGAGCTCGGGGTCAAGCCGCTCTACACGCGCTATATACTCCATCTCCCCCGTAATCACGCCTTTGCGCGCATAGTGCATTTGCGTGCGGACAGGATCGTTCCGCCTCGCTTGGACCCATTCTTGTCGCATGCTCGGATTATGACACGCCCGCTATTTTGGAGCGTTCCCCGAGAGTAGAAGGAAACCGTTGAGCCACTTCGCGGATCCCGGGAACGTCGAGGCAACGCACACTGAGCGACGGCGGATGATTGACGGCATCGAGCAGGGCGAGTGTCATCTCTCGATGCGTAACCAACCCGAGCCGCAGGGCACCCTGGCGCCAGGCAGGAATCTGCTCCGCAAAAGCATAGAACGGGACGAGCACCACAGGCCACCAGTGTCCGCGCCCAAGTACATACCATGGCCGAAGGAAAGTGGCTCGGATGCCCGTGGCCAGGATCCGGGTTTCGCATCGGCGACGTACCTCGACGTAGGGTCGCATCACCGGAGCGGGCTGAGCCACGCTGACGTAGATGAAGTGTTCGACCCCGTCCCGGCAGGCGACTTCGAGCGATGCCTGAAGTGAAGGCTCATCGACGGCCAGAAATTGCTTTGCTTTCAGCGGCGACGGCTTGGCAACGCCGGTGAGATGTACAAAAGTATCGCAGCCTTTGGCCGAGAAAGTTGCCGCTCGAAGTGCGTCGCCTGGCACCACCGAGGCTCCGCTCGGAACCTTGCGTTCGGAGCCGGGGCGCGCCAGTGCCTGTACTTGGTGACCTTGTCGAAGCAACTCTGGGATCAAGGTCGAAGCCATGTACCCTGTAGCACCGGAGATAAAGATCTTTCGGCTCGACATACCATGCAAGACTACGCGTTCCGTTGGACAATGGATCTACAGGTCTCGCTATACTTCGGTCATGCGCCGCATCTCGGTCCAGGTTTTATCGTGCCTGGCTTTGTTGATCTCGATTCCCGTTTTGGCCGACGGCATTTCTGCTGATGAGTACAAAACGCGTCGGGCAAAGCTTCGCGAAGCTAATGGCGATGCGGTTACGATCCTTTTCGGGGCTTCGGAAGAGGCACATGGCAACATTCGCGACGGCTTTTTTCAGGAAGCGAACTTCTACTATCTGACGGGCTGGAAGGAGCCGGGCGCCATTCTTGTGCTGACCCCGACTGAGGACAACCTGCTGATTCCCCGGCGCGATCAGGATGAGGAGCGATGGACGGGACCCAAGCTCGGGCCCACTGATGCGCAGACTCGGGTGCAGACGGGCTTCTCCAACATTTACGCCTCGGAGTCGTTCGAGACGATGCTGCCGAAGTGGCTCGAGAGCGGCAAGAAGATCTATACACTCGCAGGCGATGAGCGGGCTGACGCTCTGAAGCAAACTCTCAGGAATCGTGAGTTCGCGGATGTTGGGCTGCCGATCGCACGCTTGCGACAGGTAAAGTCGAAGGCGGAATTGAAGCTCATTCAACGAGCCACGGATGTGACGCTCGATGCCCATCGCGAAGCCTGGCGAATGATTCGACCGGGAGTAAAGGAGTACCAAATCGCGACAGAGATGGCGGGGACGTACTTCTCACAGGGCTGCGAGCGACACGCTTACGCTCCCATCGTCGGCGCTGGTCCCAATGGTGCGATTCTGCATTATTCGAAGAATCGGAGCACCGTCGATCAAGGGCAGTTGGTGCTGATGGATGTGGCCGCCGAGTGCTCGATGTATGCGAGCGATATCACGCGCACCGTGCCCGCCGGCGGCAAGTTTACGCCTCGGCAAAAGGAGCTGTACGAAATGGTGCTCGGGGCGCAGAAAGCTGCCATCGCCGCCGTGAAGCCGGGCGTGTTCCTTCGCGGCAAGTACGCCGGAACCGTGCACATGGTCGCCACTGAGTATCTGAACAAGTTCAAAGACAAGAACGGCAAGCCGATGGGAGAGTACTTCACGCACGGGATCGGGCATCACGTGGGGCTCGATGTGCATGATCCGTACGATGAGACGACGCCTCTTGCCACCGGCATGGTCGTAACGGTCGAACCAGGAATCTACCTGCCCGACGAGGGCATTGGTATCCGCATCGAGGACGTGGTTCTGGTCACGGAGAATGGCTCGAAAGTGCTCAGTTCCAGCCTGCCCGTTGCGGCCGAGGAGATCGAAAAGTTCTTCGCATCGCGCAAACAATGAAGAAGGTCTCGCCAGGTTATCTGGGCGTTGTTTTCTCGAGCCTGGCGATTGCCGTCATCATCTCGTGGAGTGGACCTTCCGAGGGCTTCAACGGCGCCGCATACGACTGGGTGTTCGCCTGGTATGCAAAGAGCGAGCCGTCCAAGGCCGTCGTCCTTGCCATCGATGAAGAAACTCTGAACAAATTCGGCGGGATGCGCCGGGTTCGCACAATTCTGGCGAACGCCTTGGATCGCCTGCAAGTCTCGAAGCCCAAGGTCATCGCGGTCGATTTGATTCTCGCCGACGCCGGCGACAAGGCAGAGGACATCCGGCTTGCCTCCGTGCTGAAGCGCACTCCGAATCTCGTGTTATCCAGCGATCTGCTGCCAAGCGGCGATTGGGAAGATCCGCTGCCGATCTTGCGGCAGGCTGCCACGGCGGTCGGACATGTGCACGCCCGACCGGATCCCGTTAGCCGCGTGCTCCCTCTCGAAGTCTCGAGTCAGCGCGTTCGACGCTGGGCGGTGTGCCTGGAAGCGTTTCGCCTGTTCGAAGGTGCAAGCTCCATCATCGAGACACCTGAAGCGATCGACGTGGCAAGCGTCCATGTGCCGGCGACCCGCACTGACGGTCGCGCCATGAGGGTCCTTTACATACCGGGTGGTGTGCAAACGGTATCGATTGCCAAGCTCCTGTCGCGTAACGGAGTCCAAGTCCCGCCAGGCGCCGCGGTCTTCGTCGGAGTCACTGCGCAATCGGCCGCACGCGACCGCTTGATGACGCCGTTCGGTGACATGATGAGTGGCGTCGAGATCCACGCACACGCTTTCGAAACCCTTCGCCGGGGTCGCTTTGTTCGTGAGGCCTCGCCGCTGGCGCAGGCGGGTCTGGCGGTTCTGATTGCGATGGCTGCGGGACTCATCTTCTTCTTCCTCTCGGGCTGGCCCGCCTACGGATTGGGTCTGCTGCTGATCGCCCTCTCCCAGGTAATTCCACACATCGCCATGCATCTGGGATTCGTCGTGCCGTATGCCACTCCAATGCTGGTGTCGTGGCTGACCACGGCATCGGCGGCCACCTGGATGTACTTCGGGACGCGTCGGGAGCTGCGCCGCACGGAAGCAGACAAAGCCCGCTATCGACAAGCCATTCACTTCGTGACTCACGAGATGCGCTCGCCGCTCACCGCCATTCAAGGCTCTAGCGAACTCATGGGCCGCTACAACCTCAACGAGGACAAGCGCAAGCAGATGGCTCAGATGATCAACTCGGAGTCGAAGCGGCTGGCACGCATGATCCAAACCTTCCTCGATATCGAGCGGCTCTCTGATGGGTCGATGGATTTCCGTAAGGAGCGCGTTTCTATCATCGACCTGGTAAATGCTTGTGTCGAGCGAGCCCAGCCGTTGGCGGAGAGAAAGCAGATCCGGGTAATGAATCAGGTACGCGATTCGCTCGAGCTGTCGGGCGATCGCGAACTGCTCGAGTATGCCGTGTACAACCTGATTACGAATGCCATCAAATACTCGCCAGACGAGACGACTGTGACTCTATCAACCACTACGCAGGACCACGTGCTGCGGCTTCACGTGGCCGATCAAGGTATCGGCATCGAGCAAAAGGACCTGCCACAAATATTCAAAAAGTTCTATCGCACCAAGAAGGCGGAAACGTCAGGAGAAGTGGGGACGGGCATCGGACTTTCGATTGTGGAGCAAATCGTGCAACATCATCAGGGGCGGATCGAAGTGACCAGTACGCCCGGAAAGGGCTCATGTTTTACGATGGTATTGCCCCGGGCGCAAGCACCGGAGCGCACGCCCGCGTCCAGCACCGTTTCGAATTCCTAACTCCAGGGGTACGTGTTTGCAGCGACTTCTTGTGGTAGAGGACGATAGTTCCGTCCGCAACACCGTTGTTACATTTCTCGAGTTGGAAGGCTACACGGTGGATGCCGTTTCCTCCACCAAAGAAGCTCTCGAACGGCTCCGTTCAGCCTCGTATCCAATTGTGGTGTCCGATATATACCTGGATGATAAGACAGGTCTGGACGTGCTTGCTGCTGCAAAAGGCAACAATCCATCGTGCGCTGTCATTTTGATGACCGGCCGAGGCACGATGGACACCGTCATGCGAGCCACGCAGGGCGGAGCCTTCGATTACCTTGCCAAGCCCTTCGATCTCGATCGTCTGCTCGATATCGTCAAACGGGCCGAGGCGGCGATGGTGAAGGCCACGGACGACGAGGAAGTCGAGCGCGAAGATTTGTACGATACCGATTTCGTCGGCAGTTCGGAGCCGATGGTGGAGATCTATAAGACCATCGCAAAAGTGGCTCCGAGTGATGCGACCGTTCTCATCGAGGGTGAAACCGGCACCGGCAAAGAGTTGATTGCAAGGCTGATTCATAAGAGCAGCCCTCGCCGGGAGGCTCCGTTTGTTCCTGTCGACTGTGGGGCAATCGCGCCGACACTGGTGGAATCGGAGCTGTTCGGAGCCTTGCGCGGATCTTATACCGGCGCCGATCGGGACCGCGTCGGCGTGTTTGAAGCGGCTAACCAAGGGACCGTGTTCCTGGACGAAATCGGTGAAGTGGAAGTCGGGTTTCAACTGAAGCTGCTTCGCTTTCTGCAGGAGCGTGAAGTGCGGCCGGTGGGCTCGAACAAAGCGCGATCGGTCGATGTCCGGGTGGTTGCGGCAACGAATCGCGACCTCCGCCAGATGGTCGATGAAGGCACGTTTCGCGAGGACCTTTGGTATCGCCTGAACGTGATTCGGATCGCGATGCCTCCATTACGGGAACGCCGCGTGGACATCCCTCTTCTCGCTCAGCTGTTCCTTCAGAGATACAACCAGCGCTATAAGTTCGACTCCAAGTTGACCGACTCAGGCCTGCGTGTGCTGCAGGACTACACCTGGCCCGGGAACGTGCGCCAGATGCAGCATATGATGGAGCGGCTGGTGGTGCTCGCGGCCGGTGGACGCATTGATGCGACCGCGGTTCGGGACGCAATCGCTTCCATGAACCCTAAAGACAACGTCGGCGAGACGCTCGAGGAGACCGAGGCCGAGCAGATTCGCAAGGTTCTGGCGGCTGCCGGCGGTAACAAGAGCCGTGCGGCTAAGATTCTGGGCATCGAACGGAAGACGTTGTATCGAAAGCTCGAACGGATGGGCCTCAGTTAAGGCATCGTTTGTAGGCCAGAGTAGGTCAGCGAGAGTACTGTACCCCCCCTTTCATTCCTGATCGAATAGCAGTACAATTCCGGCAAGTACTAGGAGGTACTTTCCATGTTCGATACCCTCGACGATCAAATCAAAGCGGACGAACGCCGGGAAATCTCCCCGAAGGAAAAGTATATTCGTTGGGCAGTGGTGGCTGTCTCATCTCTCTTACTGTTTGGCGGCCTCTACTACGGAGTACGCTTCTTAGGATAGCTTCGGTTAGTCAAACGACACTAACGGCTCCGGCTCGGGTCCGATTGCGCGCATTACTTTGGTGACTCGTCGTTGATAATCCGTGTCGCCATTGTTGTACGTCAAAAGGATCTCGCGGGTATCCTTTCCTCTGTAGAGGCGGCTTAAGCGGAGGCGGGAGGCAACGTGGTAGATGCTGTCACGAATGGAGGCAAATCGGAAGCCAGCGTTGTTCCAACCGAAGATATTGTTGTTCTTGTAAAGCTTCCCGCCACCAGACTCGACGTAGGCGATTCCTGGAAGCAGGCGCCAATCGAGGCCATTGCCGTCGGCAGCGCGCACGAAGTCATCTGCGTAGGCGGCCGCCGGCGCGTCACGCTCACCAAAAAACTGCTTCAGCAAAATAACTCGCTCGTCGACCGGTACTCGAGGGCTATGGCTTGCGGCGTTGATGAATTGCACAAAAGGTGCAGCTACCAACCCGGTAAACACAATGAGCCCTCTGGAAAGTAGTCGAGTCATCCATTTCCTCCACCGAGTGGAAGTTATTCACTTACACCCCGATGGAAGTCACACATCGACTCGCCAAGTTTCGAGGCACATATAGGAGTATAGCAGACGGGGATCGAAGGTACCAGTCGAGCGCGTTTCGCTGGCGAGTAACAAATGTAACCTACAGAATTTACTTAATTACGACACAAGAAAAAACCTATTTGATTCCCTGTGACAGCTTTCGCATGTAGGGCGTCATCAGCGCGAGGACGCCTCCCAGGGCAATGCAGAACAGAGCAACAGCGGTGAAGAGGGTGGGCGGAGACCAGGCTTCGTAGAATCCAGCGAGTCGTCCGCCTATGTAGTTCCCTATAGATACGGCGAGGAACCAGATTCCCATGACAAGTCCGCCCACGCGGACCGGAGCGAGCTTCGTCATGGCGCTCAGCCCGACCGGGCTCAGGCAAAGTTCGCCGACGGTATGCAGCAAGTAACAAACCCAGAGATAAATCGCACTGACTCGAACGCCATTACTGGCAGCGAGGCCGCCGATCGCCATAACCACAAATCCGGCTCCGACTAAGAAAAGACCCCAGGCGAACTTAGCAGAGCTCGAGGGCTCTCTACTACTAAGCTTGATCCAAACCCATCCGAGGACCGGCGCCAGCGTGATGATGAACAAGCTATTGATTGCCTGAAACCAGCTCGCCGGATATTCATAGCCAAAAGAAACCCGGTCCGTATTCCGCTCGGCAAACAAATTCAGAGTTGTTGCTGCCTGCTCAAATGCCGACCAGAATAGGCACGCCGCGATGAAGAGAACCAGGATGACGACAAACCTCGCTCGTTCGATTCTGGTCCAGCCGGAGCCAAAGATGAGCCAGCCGAAGACCGCGGCCGTCACTGCGATCAGCAGCACGCCCAGCGAGTCCGCCAGACCGGTGATGCTGATTCGCCCGTTCGCCGCGAGGTTCCCGATTAGAACGACAGCCGCGGCAATCGCGCCGATGCCGAGCTTCAGATACACCAGATTTGCCTGTCGCTCCTCCGGGCTCGAAACACCCGCCGGCTCGATTCCGATATTGCCCAGGCTCTTGCTTCCGAGCACATACTGAAGCAGTCCGATCGTCATGCCGATTCCGGCCACACCGAAACCGTAATGCCAGTTAATTCGCTCCCCTACATAGCCGCAAATCAAAGGCGCAATAAAGGCGCCCAGATTAATTCCCATATAGAAAATGGAAAATCCCGCATCGCGCCGATTGTCGTCAGGAGCATAAAGGGCACCGACCATCGTGCTGACATTTGGCTTCAGCAGTCCTGTGCCCAGCACGATGAGACAAAGTCCGAGATAGAAAGTCGACATCGACGGGAAGGCCATGCTGAAATGGCCGCACGCGATCAAGATGCCGCCCCACAAGACCGACCGGCGCTGTCCGAGTACTCGATCGGCAACCCAACCGCCAGGCAGGCTGAGCAGATAAACCAGCCCGGTGTAGATCCCGTAGACCGCTCCGGCCGTGGTGTCCGTCATGCCGAGGCCGCCGCGCTCGATGGAAGCAGTCATGAACAGGATCAGCAGCGCGCGCATCCCGTAAAAGCTGAAGCGCTCCCACATCTCCGTGAAGTACAAAGTGGAAAGGCCCCGAGGATGCCCAAAGAATCCTGTATCGATGGAAGTTGGGGCTAAGGTTGTTTGCTCTGTATTGGCAGCCATGTATTGATTTCCGACGGCAACTGGTTTCGAAGACGGCACCAAAGCTCGACCCGTTTCGATGGTGGGCCAAGCAGCACGAAACCCGATGTAAAGAGAGTAACCTTGTGCTAAGTTGGGGGTTTCATGAAAGTCAATCTGGATTCGGTACGAAGCGAGATTGAGACTTACATCCGTGAACAGGGACTGCTTGTTTTCCGCGGCTTCAGCAGGCATTCGCACGACTGGGGCCTTAGCCCCGTGGAATGGGACACCGTCCAATATCCCGACCCGCGTGCATTTCTCGATATTGCTCGGGAACTGAAGATCAAGCTGGTGGTCCTGAATCATCGCCAGTTTTCCGCCGACATCATCGACGATGCGCTGGAATCTCTCGCCGACAATGGGTACGACGTGGAAGACCGGCGCGATATCGAGCGACGCTTGCGCGAAATGAGTGTCTACGACGGCTTCACCTGCGCCGTGGAGATTTCTTTCGACTACGAAGATAATCTTTACCTATTCGATCTCCAGGCAGACTGGTTCCGCGAGCTGAACAGCTTGCTGGACCAGATCAGCTTCGGCTCTGACGATTCGGAGGACGACGAAGACGACCCCCTCGGCGGCTACTACTCCAAAAACTAGACTCCAGGCGCGCTGGTTGGTTCCCGACTTCAGCGCGGAAGCGGACAGATTCGTTGCCGGCCTGGGTCCGGGATTTGCGCTCGCCGGGCGAGTCCTTTGGCATCGCGACATCCGCGACCTTGCGTCCGCTCAACGATTCTTCGCGCCTTCGCTGGCCGATCTGCACGATCCATTCGCGCTTGCGGGCATGCAAGCCGCTGCAGATCGCATCGCGAGAGCCATCGCAGAGGGTGAGCCAATCCTGCTCTACGGCGATTACGACGTCGACGGGACTACCTCCATCGTGATGCTGATGAAGTTGTTCGAGCTCGCGGGGGCCAAAGCGAGCTTCCACGTGCCTCATCGCATTCGTGAGGGATACGGCATGCGCAGCGACGTTGTGGATCGCGCGGCTGCTGAGGGCGTCCGGCTGATCGTGAGCGTCGACACCGGCATTCGAGCTCGTGCCGTAGTGGAGCATGCTCGCACCCTCGGGATCGACGTGATCGTCACCGACCATCACTTACCGGAAGAGGAACTGCCGCCGGCACTCGCCGTCATCAACCCGAATCGGCCCGATTGCACCTACCCTGAAAAGAATCTGTGCGGCGCGGGAGTCGCCTTCAAACTGGTGCAAGCCTTGATGAACCGGCTCGCGTGGCCTGCCGACCGGGTTGCGAAGCTCTCCGAATCGTTCCTGAAGATCACGGCGCTTGCAACGGTCGCCGATGTGGTGCCTCTCACCGGCGAAAATCGCACGATCGTGAAGCGCGGGCTCGAGGGCTTCAGCACCGTTCGCAATGTCGGTCTGCGCGAGTTGCTTCGAGTTGCCGGTTTCGCGGACGGGAGCTGCCCCACGTCGACGCAGGTGGCGTTCCGCATCGCGCCACGCATCAACGCGGCGGGTCGCATGGCATCGGCCTCCGATGTGATTCGACTCTTCCTGACTTCGGACACAAACGAAGCGGCACAGATCGCCCAGCAGCTTGATGGCTTGAACAGAGATCGGCAGCAGACCGAGCAGGACATCATCGAGGCGATCCTGAACGAATGCGAGCAGATGCCTGTGACGCCCGATCGCGCGGGACTCGTGTTTTCAGGCAAGGGCTGGCATAAGGGCGTCGTTGGAATCGTTGCAAGCCGCCTTGTCGAGCGATTCTGCCGGCCTGCCTTTGTGCTGTGTGAGGAAGAGGAAACCGGGATCGTCTCCGGGTCTGGTCGCAGTGTTGCGCGATTCCATCTGCTGGAAGCCCTCGAGAGCATGCGCGAGCTCTTTGAGAAGTTCGGCGGACACCGGCAAGCGGCCGGCGTCACACTCACTGCCGGGGCTCTCGATCTGTTTCGTGAACGCTTCAACGCCTACGCCGGCACTTTGCTGACCGAAGACGACTTCCGTCCTATGATCGAAATCGACGCCGTGATCACGTTGCCAGCCCTCGAGGATCGCGCTGTTTACCGGGCTCTGGACCTGGCGCCCTTCGGGTGTGGCAACCCCGCACCGGTGTTTGCGGCATTCGACGCCGAGGTTGTCGGGCATCCGGCGATCGTGAAGGAAAAGCTGCTGAAGTTCATGGTCCGGCAGAATGGGCGTCTGCTTCCGCTGAAGGCTTGGCGCTGCGTGGATCGTGCTGATGAGCTTCAACCCGGCGCTCGTATCGACGTGGCTTTCTGCGTTGAAGAAGACGATTACTCGGCGCGCCAGGGGCTCGGTGGCTGGGCGGCAACTGCCAAGGATTTCCGATCGTCACAGTGAACCTCGTATACTCCGGTTAGTGCAACTCACCCCTCTCGATTGGTTTGTCGTCGCTCTTTATTTCCTCTTCAACATCGGCATCGGCTTCTATTACAAGGCGCGAGCAGGCTCCAGCGTCAGCGAGTTCTTTCTCTCCGGCCGCGACGTCCCGTGGTGGCTTGCAGGCACATCGATGGTGGCCACAACGTTCGCGGCCGATACACCGCTGGTCGTCACGGGACTGGTCGCGCGCAACGGAATAGCCGGCAACTGGGTCTGGTGGAACTTCGTCGCCAGCGGCATGTTGACCGTGTTCTTCTACGCTCGGCTATGGCGCCGCTCGGGCGTAATGACCGATATCGAGTTTTCCGAAATCCGCTACTCCGGTAAGCCTGCTGCGTTCCTGCGGGGCTTTCGCGCGCTCTATCTCGGCATCCCGATCAACTGCATCATCCTTGGCTGGGTGAATCTCGCCATGGTGAAGATCCTGATGCTGATCCTTGGCGTCGGGAAGGTTGAGGCGCTCATGATCGTGATGGGTCTGATCGCTCTCACGTCGTTCATCTCGACGCTCTCGGGTCTTTGGGGTGTGCTGGTGACGGATATGTTCCAGTTCTTCGTCAAGATGGGCATGGTGATCGCGTTGGCGGTGTTCGCGGTGCAAGCTGTCGGCGGGCTGGACGCGATGAAGCAGAAGCTCCTCTTGATCGATACCCTGCGCGCGGCCGGTGGCTCGAGAGGCTCGGTCTTGGATTTCGTGCCGGATCTCAATTCAGCTTGGATGCCGATGATCACGTTCTTCACCTACATCTCCGTGCAGTGGTGGGCTTGCTGGTATCCAGGCGCCGAGCCCGGCGGCGGCGGCTACGTCGCGCAACGAATGTTCTGCGCTCGCGACGAGAAGAACTCACTGCTCGCGACGCTCTGGTTCAACATCGCGCACTATGCGGTTCGCCCGTGGCCCTGGATCGTGGTTGGACTGGCATCGTTGATTCTGTATCCCGGTCTTCCGGATCCCGAGACCGGATATGTGCGAGTGATGATCGATTACCTGCCGACTTCGTTGCGTGGCCTGATGGTTGCCGCATTTGCCGCTGCCTACATGTCGACAATCGCCACACAGCTCAATTGGGGCGCAAGCTATCTCGTGAATGATTTCTACGTTCGATTCCTGAACCGTGGTGCCGACGATCGGCACCTGGTGCGCGTGTCACAGCTTGCGACGGTGTTGCTGACGATCATATCGGCAGTCATCACTTTCTACATGGAGTCGATTGGCGGAGCATGGAAGCTGCTGATTGCGACGGGCGCTGGCACTGGAGGTGTCCTGTTGCTTCGCTGGTACTGGTGGCGCATCAACGCCTGGAGCGAAGTGTCTGCGATGGCTTCGGCATTTGTTGTCTCCATCCTGCTTCAAACAGCGTTCGGACTCGACAGCGGCAAGCCCCGCGAAGAAGCGCTCATCCTGCTGATCACGGTCATGATTACAACCGTCGTTTGGATCGCGGTGACCTTCATGACGAAGCCGGAAAGCGAAGAGACTCTCGTCAAGTTCTATCGAAGAACCAGGCCTTCGGTGACGGGCTGGGAACCCATCGCCGCACTCGCACCGGACGTAAAGCCCAGGCAGGATGGTCTGCATAACCTGCTCTGTTGGATCTGCGGCTGCATCCTGATCTATGGAGTGCTCTTCGGGGTCGGCAAGCTGATCCTCAAGGAAACGGCGCTCGGCCTCGCGATGCTCGCCTTGGGTCTTGCAGCCGGAGCCGTCATCTATTGGGACCTCAACCGTCGTGGCTGGGAAAGCGTGGTCGACTAGCGGCTTCGGAACACGAGCGGCGCGTCCTCGAGATCAGCGAGATTCAACTCGAGTGTCGTAAGCACCGCATTGCCTTCGAGCACTTCGGCTCCAACCGTGAAGGCACCGTAGGCGCCGACGTGGATCTGCGCGAAACCATCACGCAAGGGAGTCTGCATCAGAGGCTTCGTGAACGTTGGGTGGAGATGAAACCGCACCTGCACGTCGCCGTCCGCGCTTGGAGCCGCTTGCTTCACTCCTATATCGATCTCGAACCAGTCGTGCGAGAAATCGGACTCGCGCACGAACGCGAACAGCTCATAACCGTCGCGACGCGGCAGCCATCCCCAACGACCCTTCTCCGGATCCAGAGAGTCCTGCTGCCTGGGCTTTTGCGGCGCGATGCGCTTCGGCTGTGCCAGAAATTTGAGCGCTTCCACTAAGCCGCTGTGCATCGGATCGGTATCGTAAAAAATCGGCGTGATCCCGAATTTGATCTTCAGGCGTTCGGGGTCGAGCCGTGCGATATCCCCTGGCTGCTCCGGACGCGCCAGCAGCGCATAATGCCGCGGCTCCGTGTATCCGAGCTTCGCCTTCACCTCGCGCAGGATGCTGAGCAGGTCCTCATCCTTGAGCGAACAGCCCACAAACAAAACGACATTGGAAGTGAACGCAAGAAACAACTTGATCCGGTCTTCATCGGATCGCCAGTAACGATTCTGGTAGTCTTCCTCGGTCAGAATCACTCCCTGGGGTTGATCCATATGGCCGTGCACATGGATGCACAACGGCCCGCCCCTGCGCTCCGACTTCAGAAGAAACAGGTTCACCTGATCCCGATCCGACCAGTCGCACGGAAACGCAGGCCGGCCGGTACGCCTGGTGAGCGCATGCTCGAGACTCAGATCGTAATTGGTGGTCAGCCAATACGGGAAGTTCAAATCGGCGAGCGCCTGGAAGTGAGGGCTGTTCTCCACTTTGCTCTTGCGAGCGTCGGTCAATCCGAACACTTCGTACAGGATCTGGCTGTACCGCTGCTCTCCCATTACGCGCCTGTACCGATCGCACGACGAGAGCGGATCACCCGCGAAGCGCTGCTGTGCATTCTCGATGTTCTCGGCCTGTTCGACGGTCTCGAGCGCACCGATCTCCATCGTCCGCACGAGCTCATCCCAGAGCGGGAAATCCGCCGCCTTACTGATGCCCGCACCAACGAACGGCACCACCTGCTTAGCCTGAAACAATGAGGCCAGTTGATTCAGCGCACCAATCGACCTCGCGTCTGTAATACGCGACATATACAGCTTCAAAACGCGGAGGACTCGAGAAATTCGTGAAGCTTTCGCAGCGCCCGGCCGCGATGACTCACCGAGTGCTTCTGCTCGGCCGATGCTTCGTCGAAAGGAACTCCCAAAGGCGGATAGTAGAACAGCGGATCATACCCGAACCCACTCGTGCCGCGGGCCTCACGCAGGATCTCGCCACGCACTTCACCCTCGAAGGTCGCGAGCACTTCGCCATCTTTCGCGAGTGCGATCACACACACGAATTTGGCAGCCCGATTCTCTATTCCGTCCATCGCCCTAAGCAACTTCTGCTTGTTTGCCTCCGCATCGCCGTCGACACCCGCATATCTCGCCGAATGCACACCAGGAGCGCCGCCCAGAGCATCGACGCTCAATCCCGAGTCGTCCGCGATCACCAACTCTCCGGGGAGGTGCCTGCTGTAGTACGCAGCTTTGATCGCAGCATTCTCGGCGAACGTATCGCCCGTCTCTTCAGGCGGCGGGATCTGTTTCAGACCCGGCAACGCCTCCGCGCCGAACTCCTGAAGCTTTCCCTGGTTCGTGCTGGCAGCGTAGACTTTCACAGCGATGTGAGGACGTTCTTCTGCATCTCGACCAGCTCAGCGACGCCCCGCCGCCCAAGCGAATTGAGAAGCGCCAATTGGTCATCGGTGAATGCTGACCGCTCGCCGGTCGCTTGCAGCTCGACAAACGCGCCGGAGCCCGTCATCACAACGTTCATGTCGACTTCGGCCTGCGAGTCCTCTTCGTAATCGAGATCAAGCAGAGGAGTCTGATTCACGATGCCGACGCTGATTGCAGCCACGTAGTCTCGCACGGGCCACTGCTTCAGCACACCATGAGCCTGCAATTTGCGGAGCGCGATCACCAACGCCACATAACCTCCGGTGATCGACGCCGTTCGCGTACCACCGTCGGCCTGCAACACATCGCAATCCACGGTGATACTGCGCTCACCGAGCTGGTCGAGATTCACGGCAGTCCGCAGCGATCTTCCAATCAGGCGCTGGATCTCGAGCGTACGTCCGCTCGCTCGACCCTTCGTCACCTCTCGGGGGGTTCGGGTGGCCGTTGCGCGCGGCAACATCGAGTACTCGGCGGTGACCCAGCCTTTACCCGACCCTCGTAAAAATGAAGGCACCGATTCATCCACGGTGGCTGCACACAAAACGGTCGTGTGACCCACCTCCACCAGCACCGAGCCTTCCGCAGTCATCAAAAAATTTGGAGTGAGGCGTACGGGCCTCATCTGGTCCGGCCGACGATCATGAGAACGTTTCAAGCGTTAGCCTGCCTTAAATGCGAAGAAAATTGTGACGAACACTAGAATGAACGCGAGCGCAATTAATACCAGACAAGGCACAGCCGCCGCTCGCGATGCCGGCGTTGGCTTACGCCTGCCCGCGGGCTTAAACTTGGCCATGCCTCATCTTACATTGCGCGTCCGAAGCTTCCCCGCAACCTCATGGAAGAACGAGTCCAGCGCGTCTTGTGTCGACTCTTCGAGGTCCTTCAGAACGAGAGCAACCACATGCCTCCGGCGCTGAGCCAAGGCGATTTGCGTCGCCAGGAACTGCGCCCTGTGGTAGTCGGGCGGATAGTTCAGCTGAGAAAGTTTCTCGCTCTTCTCCGATAACAACACAGTGGAAAAGCAATGTCCGTGCCCGATGATCATCTCGTGATACGAGTGATTCATTGCGGGGCCCTCGTACACGTCCACAGGCATCTTCATGGCTGCTCGAAACACTCGGTCGCCCGCCCGATCCAAGACTTTTCGGATAGCCTTCCCACGAGGGTTATAACGAGTGTCCCCAAAGAAGGTCAGCTCGCCGTATCCGATCTGACCCGAATGCACGAGAGTCTTCAGAATATGCGCATACGCCGAAGCGGCGTCGCCGTCCGGGGGCAGCAGTTCCGCAGGCAAGTTGTGGCAGTGCAAAGTGACCCCGGATTTGTGCCTGTAGCGTTTGCCGGCCATCAGGGCTTGCCACGCGTCGCTCTGCTCGATGCTGCCTCTCTCACATGCCTGGTTGAAGATGTTGCTCGTGACCGCCTTATACAACTCCACGCTCGGCTGCGTTACGAAGTTCATCTTCTGCAGATAGCCGACGCCGAACACCACGTAGTGCATGAACTGCATGTATTGCGACAACGAGTCGTCTTTGAACGTGATCACCGACACCGGATAGCCCGCACGACGAAGCGCCGCGACCTTCGCCGATTCACCCGAAACCAAGCCCTTCGCCTGCACAGCCACGAAACATCGGTCCTGTTGCGGATCCCGCGGCGAGCGATAGTTGGCAAGCTTGATCCTCTCGCCGATCACGATCTTCAGCCCGAAATCAGCGCTCTTGCCGAGACTCTCCTCGAAGTTCTGCTTGGTCCAAACACCTGCGCCCGCCCAAGCCTTCGGTAGCAGCAGAGTCACCTTGTCGCGCTTTTCGGAAGCCTGTTGATGCAGAAACGAAGCCAACCGGAGCGCAAGATCGATTTGCTCATCGCCGAGCAGCGTCGCATCGATCCACGACTCGAGATCCACGCCGGCAAGGCCCAGAGGATACAGACTCCCTCGAGTCAGGGGACCGCTATGCCGTCCTGCGGTCGAGTTCCCGTTGTCGAGCTGAAGCTCTACCTTGCGATAGCCTTGCTTGCGACCGAACTGATCCAGCAGCGAGTTCGGCAGTGTCATGTAGATGATGTTTGGCCGGCTATCAATCCCGAGCTTTTCGTAAAGCGCCGAGATCATCTGAAGATTGACAACGGGCTCATACGATGTCATCCCCATGGCCATCCCGACGACAAGTGTGCTCTTCAGAGCTTCGGCAAGTGACCCCTTTTTTTCTAGACTTTGGAGAATAAATTTTAATTTTGCAGGATCAGTGGAATCGAGCAAAAAGAGCTTGGGACCTTTCTTCAGCAAGCCCACCGCCTGGTACATCGCTTTGTCTTCGGCAGAACCACCCATGCCCGCCCAAACGATGTACTTCAGTGAAGATCCGTGCGCCTCCTTGATGCGGTGCTTTAATTCCGCAAGCT
>DASQVJ010000765.1:0-3041 GCA_035640835.1 Bryobacteraceae bacterium | reverse complement strand
CGGGTGACCTTCTTCTCGCCGAAGGTGTTGCTGAAGGAGACAAACTGGCCGGGGACGTACGGGAGCTGCTCGACCTCTGGCACATCGAACAGGAAATGCCGAACTTCGGGCGCGATCTCGCGCGACTCAATCAATCGTGCTTGCAGAGTTGCTACTCCCATGGAAAGCCTGTTCCGCGCGCGCAAGCAGGATATCGACGAGGGCGGGATGACCGTCCAGCGGCTCGGTGATGCGGAACTCTATATCTGAATAGATGAGACGCAATTCATCGACGATTCTCGGGAGGTCGCGGCGAAGGTGGATGCCTAAGGTCAGGAAATATGGCACCACAACAATGCTGGTCGCCCCACGCTCCACAAGCCGTCGGGAGGCTTCGGCTAAGTCAGGCTCGGCGAGCTCGAGAAAGGCGGTCTCGATCAAAGAGAAATTGCCCCTCGCCGCAAGTTGCGCGGTGACCATCTTCACCTGATCATTTGCGCCGGAAACGCTCGACCCGTGAGCGAAAATCGCGAGACCCGTCATGGCACCAACACAGATGGCTGCGGATTTTTCAGCTGCAGCTGCCGCCGCAGGAAGTCGAGAAAAGCGCGGCCCTTTCGTCGTCCGTTGGATGTCGACAACTCGAGCCGCTGCAGAAACACGAGCACCCCAAGAATGCTGACGTCGCGTATCGTGCTCATGCCCGTGCGCTGGGTGAGCTCGCGTTGCAGTTCGTCGATCGCTTGGGTGAGCTGCGAATATACGTGGGCCGCCATCGGATTCGTCGGGCGCGTGTCATAGATCAGGCCGCTCTCGCGCGTCCGGTACGTACGGATCAACGCCTCGAGAGCTTCGCGTACGTCCATGTCGACGATCCCCGGATAGGAGAAGCCTGCCTCGGCCAGCGAGCCCGACAGGTAAGTGAATAGCTGTTCGTTCTCGTTAAGGAACTCATCGTTAATCCGGATGTCCTTGTTTGGAAGCGCGGCCGGATCGATCTCGGGCGGTTTCTCGCGAAGGCGCGCCTCGATCAGATATTCACAATCGAGTGGGCAATCGACAGTCTGTTCTCGCTCGTTCCCACAACATAACGAGCAAATATTGCCGCGCACGCCCGGGCAGTATCGCCGAGGCTTACGAAGCTCGCAAATCGCACAAGCCATTGCTTATTTCATCGTACGATGAAAGCGATGCCCAGGACTGATATGTACTTCAAGGTGACGGTGGACCACGAGGAGGACGAGTCGCTCGATAAGCTGGCGACAGAGATCTCCCGCCAGCTTGAGAAGATCTATGTTGTGCGCCGGGCCGAGCTGTCGAACTACGTGACCCAGGGTAAGCTGCCCTCAGAAGAAGAGGATTGAAGAACCACCTGGGAGTAGACGCGCCGGCAATAGCCGTCCGTCATCCCGGCGATGTAGTCGCAGACTCGCCGGTGGACGGGTTCTTCCGTTTCCTCCCACCAGGGTGGAAGCTGGGAAGGATCTGAAACCAAAGCGTCGAACAGCTCCGAGATCATCCGGACTCCCTGCTGCCGCTCTTCCACCAACTGAGGACTACTGTAGAGGCGGTCGGCCAGGAAGGCCTTGAGCTTTCGGTTCGTTTCGGCAGATTCCTTGTCGAATGCGGCGAGACGCCCCGGATGGCGTCGAACGGCATCGACGTCGGGAACTCCCGAGGCCTCCGTGTTCAGCCAAATGCCTTGAATCAGACCAGTTACCAGGTGGTCGATCAGGCCTCTCTGCGATTCAAAGAACTGGAGGCGGGGCGGGGCGCCGGCGTACATCGTCTGCACGGCTTCAATCAGTTGCCCGAGTACCGGGACGTTGGCTGAGAGGTCGTCAAGATCGAACATGCCGGAGGCGAAGCCATCGTCCAGGTCCGCCGTGTTGTACGCGATCTCGTCGGCCAAGTCGATGATTTGCGCCTCGAGAGGGGGGCGAAGGCCGGGCAGGTACTCGTCCAGCTCTGGGAATTCTCCCAGCTCGAAATCACGCGAGTGCTTGGCGATTCCCTCGCGAACCTCGAACGTGAGGTTTAGGCCCGGGAATCGTGCGTAGCGCTGCTCGAACTTTTCGACAATTCGAAGGGAGTGCAGGTTGTGATCGAAACGGTCGCCGTACTGGCGCATGACGCGGTTCAACTCCTCTTCGCCGGCATGAGCGAAGGGAGGGTGGCCGATGTCGTGCGACAAAGCCAGAACCTCGGTTAGCTCCTCGTCCAGCCCTAGCACGGAGGCGACCGTTCGAGCGATCTGCGCGACCTCCAACGTATGCGTCAGACGATTGCGGAGGTGGTCGTCGACGACGCCGGAGGCAAACACTTGAGTCTTGTCCTCGAGCCTGCGGAAGGCTCGAGCGTGGATGATTCGGTCTCGATCCCGTTGAAATTCGTTACGGTACGGATGCGGGGGCTCGGGATATCGGCGGCCAAGTGAAGACGTGACCGGAAAGCGCAGGTGGGCGAGTGCTTTCGCCGTCACGGAGAAGGACTAACGGATCTCCGAGAGGGCGCTCAGAGCCATGCGGCTGACGGCGCTACGCTCGGTGCGCAAAGGCTCGAGAAGCTTCCGGGCCTCGGCAGGGTTCGTCTTCGCTAGCGTGCGGCCTAGCTCGACTTGGGCTTGCTCCTTCGAAACGAGAATGGTCGGGTGGTTCATCAGGTCGCGCAGGAGCGTTTCGGCCTCGGCTGGCTTACCCGTGGCGGCGTAGAGCTGGGCGAGGGAGAGCTTCGCCTGGGAAGCTAAGTTCTTGTTGCCTTTTGCGATCACTTCCTTCCACTCGCGCTCGGCATCGGCGAACTTCGCCTGATCCGCGTAAGTCACCCCGAGGTAGTAACGTGCGATGATGCCTTCGTCATTGCCCGAGTATTTGTTAGCCAGGTCCGAGAGGGTCTTGACGACGGCTTTGTCCTTGTCAGCCGCGGTCTTGAACGATTTTACGTAGGGCGAATTCGCGTCACCAACCGTGCCGTTGTAGACCTGCATCGCTTCGGCCAGTTCGGCCTGGCGTTTCGAGGCAGCGTAGTTGAAGTAGGCCCAGCCTGCAAGGCCCAGCACCACA